>NZ_JAUSUZ010000002.1 GCF_030813715.1 Catenuloplanes indicus | reverse complement strand
CCGTACTTCGTCAACCTGCTGTCCGGGGCGACCGGCTTCTCTACCACGGCGCTGATCGCGGCCACGCTGTTCAACCGGGCGGCCGCCAGCGAGCGAGCCCAAGAGCGCAAGGATGCCGTCGTCTTGGCAGCACGCAAGTGGCGACGCGAAATCCATGCCGCCACCGCCCTCCTGGCGGCTCCGGAGCGGTCGGCAAACCGTATGCTCCATAGCTCCGCCTTGCCTCACCCGCCCCTGCATGCGGTGCACTGCCATGGACTGAAGGAAGTTCTTCACATGCGGTGGGACGGGCTCGACTTCATGGACGAGCACACGCTTCCAGCGGAGCTACCGTTCATTGACGCCGACGGCGAAGAAAGGTTCCTCGCGCACCTGCGGGCCCTGATTGACGATCATATCCCTGCACTGATGCGTGCATTGCAGGTCAGCGACGATCCGGTCCTGAACGCCTTCGTGGACCGGACGAGGGCGGCGGTCTTGGACGGCCGCTCCTTTGACGCCGCAGTGGAGTTGCGCGAGTTCGTTGATCTACTGCAAAGGCATCCGCATCATGCCGCCTACGTACGGTCGATGAACCAGCGCGGAGGATTGTCGAATCGGTGGCATGACCTGCGGAATCGTTGGCAGTGGCGCCAGCACCGGTGGTAGACGCGCCGTTCCCCGGCATGCTGCCCTCCCTGCGGCGCGCCGAACTGCAGTCAGCGCGCCCGTGGCGTCCAGACGAGCCGCTGCCACCGGTGGACCGGCCCGCCGCCGTAGGGCGTGGACTCCCCAGCCGCGCCCGGCGCCGGGTCGATCTGCCAGCCGGAGGCGAGGTGCCGGCCGATCGGCTCCGGGAACAGGTACGTCTCGGCGGGCAGGCGCAGCTTGAGGACGACCTGGCGGTGCCGGGCCGCGTAGACGAGCCGATACAGCTCGGGGCTGCGCTGCCGGAAGCCACGCCGGACGTAGTTGTCGACGCACTTCAGCCGCGTGCCGTCGGCCTCCAGCCGCCAGCCGGCCCACGCTGCGGGCACCGGTCGGTTGTCCGGCCCGTCCGCGTAGACGACCATGTACGAGGTACGTGCACTGTCTGCGTCCACCGCGGACTCGGCGTCCTCCCACCATTCCCCCGCCAGCGGCTCACGGCCCAGGTCGGCGAGTAGTTCGCGGTGCGCCGCCGTGCCGGGCGTGACCCGGACGACCGGCGGCGC
This sequence comes from Catenuloplanes indicus, assembly GCF_030813715.1. Taxonomy (NCBI): domain Bacteria; kingdom Bacillati; phylum Actinomycetota; class Actinomycetes; order Micromonosporales; family Micromonosporaceae; genus Catenuloplanes; species Catenuloplanes indicus. The sequence continues at coordinate 60,874 of NZ_JAUSUZ010000002.1, read as the reverse complement.
CACGAGCTGCCGGTCGTTCATCGGGCGTCGGCCGCGACGAGGAGCACGTCCAGCGCGTCGGCTGGGCTGGCGGCGCGACCGATGCGCGGGTCGATCGCGCGCGCGGCCGAGAGGAGCACGTTGATCCGGGTCTCGGCCTGGACGCGCTCGTCGAGGGCGAGGAGCCGCAGGTGCGGCAGCATCTTCTTCACGGCGCCAGCGTCCCGGTTCTGCCTGGCGGCTGCGGCGGCCTCGGCGAGCCGGGTCAGCGGCCAGCGCCGGACCGGCTGATCGCCGGTGGCGCCGGCCCAGACGATCCGGGCGGTCGGGACGTGTTCGGCGACGCGAGCGGCGACCATTTGGTGCCAGGCGGCCGGCAGTGGTTTGGCGTCGGGGTGGGCGGCCCAGAACTCGTCGTCGCCGCGGTAGACGGCGATGGTCGGGTCGCCGTCGTGGTCGGCGAGGTCGACGGTCAGGGCGGTGATCGCCTCCCGGGTTCGCTCGCGCAGCCGCTCGATCTCGGTTGCGGCGCCGGCGGGGATCGGGTCGCGGCCTGCTTCCCAGGCTCGGATGGTGCGGCCGGTGACCGCGACGATCGCGGCGAGCTGGTCGCCGGTCAGGCCGAGCCCGCGGCGGTGGATGTGCAGGGCGGCGCCGGTCATGTGCGGCACGGTGGGCTCCTCTATGACGAGCGGCCCGGCCCCATCGTGGGGGTCCGGGCCAGCTGGGCGGGACGGGTCAGGCGGTCTTGTCGTACTTCGCGGCAAGGGACCAGAAGTCGACGGAGGCGATCGCCTCGCGGATGGCGTCGGCGGGCTCGCCGGTGAAGTCCCGGTCCGTGTCGTAGGCGGGGCCGTAGAAGTCGCTGCCGGCGAGGCTGATGCTGTCCGGGAGGGCGTCGTTGATCGCGTCGCGGTAGGCGGTGGTGAGCGCGTCGAGGTCGTAGTCGTTGGCGTATTCGCCGAGGGAGGTGGCGACGCCCGCTTCGAGGGTGAGTTCGCCGTCGCCGTGGTTGGCCCAGGTGCCGTAGCTGGTGGTGGTGACCATGGTGGGTCTCCTGTCTGTGGTTGCCTGGGGCTGTCCCCTGGCGATGCACCAACATTAGCATCCTAATTTAGGAAGCAAAAGCTTCGTCACTCCAACGGGGCCAGACGCGACGATGCCCGGCCGCGCCACCGGGAAGGCGGCACGCCGGGCATCGGGCGACACAGGTCAGGTTGTCCAGCGTTGGCTGCCAGGATCACCGTGCACCACGCTGCGAATCGCAGCCTCGGCGATATCCAGCGCCGCATACAGTCCGCCGCGCGTATCGATCGGCCGCACGGAGCCGGTCGCAGTGTTACGCAGCTCCCAGCCCGCGCCACCGGCAGCCTCATGCACTTCCCACGCCGGGTCGATTCTCGACCGGTAGTGCCCACCCCAACCATCGACGGCATCCCAGGGGACGTCGCCTTCCGCAGAAGTCGGAATCGTCATGCGGGCTCCTTCTGCCTCTTGACCGCGGTCAGGACAGGGCGGCGGCGCCAGCCGCGATCGCCTCGTCGACCCCAGTGCGCGGCGCGTTCAGCGACCCGGAGAGCTGCGCCTTGATCTGCTCGACGAGGGGCAGGCGGAGGGTCGGTGACTGCGCCAGGTCGCGCAGGTGGTCGATCCCGTTGGTGGCGCGCTGTTCGATGAGTGTGGCGACGACGGTCTCGGCGATGGTGGCGCGGGCCTGGGCGATCGGGTTGAACGGCATGAGGGCGCGGTAGGCGGCGTCGAACGCGTCGCTGTCGAGGTAGTTGCCGCTCTGGCCTTCGAGGATCATGCGGGCTCCTTGGGGGTCCGGGGCTTGCGTTCGGCGAGGAAGTGCTTGAGTCCGCGCGGCCAGACGGGTTCCATTTCGCCGGCGAATCTCCAGAACTGGACGGCGACGCCGGCCTCCGCGAGTTCGGGGATCAGCTCCGTGGGTAGGTGCGGCTGGTCGACGGCGGCGAGGAGGCGCTGGCGGAGCGCGTCGTCGAGTTCGTTCCACCAGGCTTTGATGATGGTGTCGTCGAGATGGGTGCGGGACCACTCGTAGTTGATGCCGCGGAGGACGTCGGCTTTCTTCGTGGTGTCGAAGTAGGCGGCGCGGATGGTGGCGGCGAGGTTGTCGCGGGCGCGGTTGAGCTGGGCTTCTGCGGCCCGGTATTCGTCTGCGGCGTTGTGGAGCGCGCGTGAGTAGTCGGTCATCCTCCACAGAATGACACAAAGCAGCTTTGCCAAGCAACTAAGCAAGGCCACTGTGCCAAGTCACTTGACACTTACGGTCGGCGTGGGGCAAAGTAGTCCCCAGCAAGGCCGCCGGGGCTGCGAACCCCGGCACAACGCAAGACGGCCCGGCCAGGAGCTGCGAACTCCCGACCGGGCCACGCGGAAAGCACTGCGAATGCCAACCGCGAACCGACCGACCCTGAGCTACCAGGAGCGATCAGCAATGCAGAACACTACCGCTTCGCCCGGGACCGTCGTCGCCGAGCGCACCTACGGCACCCTGACGCTGTCCCTCTCCACCGCCGTCGACGGCTACACCGTCACCGCCCGCTCCGGCATGACCCGCCACGACGAGCTCACCAACCCGTTCGAGAACAAGGACAGCGCCCGCGACTACTGGGCCCGAGTCGCCTACCTCGCCCAGGCGCAGATGAGCGCGGCGCAGATCGTCGAGAAGATGGCCACCGCCGACGGCAGCGCCAAGTGGACCGCCCCGGCACCCGCGCCGGCCGAGCCGACCGCCCGCCTGAAGGACTTCGCCGTCGACCGCGGCCGCCAGGTCCCGATCCGCCGCGGCGGCGCCTCCACCACCCCGCCCGGCCCGTCGGCAATCCGCGCCATGCTCATCGCCGCGATCGACGGCATCGTCTGGCGCGCTGGCCGCGGCCGGGACAAGCACCGGACCGCCCGCCGTGACGCCCTTGACGCCGCCGGGACCCGCCTGCTCATGGACCTCGACACCGCCCCCGGCGACACCTGCCGCGGGAACTGGTCCGCCGGCCGCCTGAACGCCGCCGGGCGGTGCTGGCTGGAGACGTACGGCTACCTGGCCGGCGGGCAGCCGACCGGCAAGGCGACCGCGCTGCTCGGTTTCACCGCCGCCTGATCTTTTTTCTCCCCCGTAATGGCTGGCCGGGCGCGTCCGGCACAGGACCGCCCGGCCAGCCGCCCCCATCCAGCTCTGAAGGAGCACCCCATGCGCGCCATCACCGCCCGCGACCTGGACCTCGACGACACCCGCCCCGCCCGCGACCTGGACCTCGACGACACCCGCCCCGCCCGCCCCCGGCGCCGCCCTGGCCGGCAGACCGCCCGCCGTGCCGCGATCGCCGAGTCGATCGGCGTGCAGCGCGCCCGGACCGCGGGCCTCGCCCGGATCGCCGCCTGATGGGCAGCCTCGTCCCCCGCCCCAGCCAGGTCGTACAGCCTGAGGTCGTCGACGGCGAGGTCGGCACGATGACCGGCCACCGGCTGTGCGGCGGCCAGCACTGGACCGTCTACGCGCAGATGCGCTGCTGCTGCGGCGACATCCACGACCTCGGCGCTTGGGCGTGCTGCGGCTGCGGCCACCACCACGACCCGGACGGCGACTGCAAGCCGGACGGCCCGTGCGGCTCGTACCTCTGCTGCATCAACTGATCTTTCCTCCCTCCCCCTGCTGGCCGGGCGTGTCACAGACCCCCGCTGGACGCGCCCGGCCAGCCCACCCGACACCGAAAGCGAGACCACCCGATGAGCGACATCCGCGCCATGCTCGACGAGATCAGCACCCGCAACGACGCCATCCAGCACGCCGAGCCGCAGACCCCACGCGAGCGCCGCCACCGCGAGCAGGCCATCGCCACGATCACCGCCCACGCCCAGTTCAGCTTCAACGCCCCGACCCTGACCGGGTTCATCGCGGTCCTGTACGGCGGTAAGCGCGTCGAGGGCGTCGTCACCGGCATCAACGGCGGCTCGTTCACGGTCGCCACCGCGGACGGCGTGCGGCCCGTCGAGATCGAGCACGTCGAGCACTCCGGCACCTACAACATCGGCTGACCGGGGGACACCAGCATGGACAGCACCGACCGAACCCCGACCGTCACCGACGTATTCGAGCACGCCGAGATGGTTGCGCTCGACGTCCGCGCGTTCGTCACCGTGGCCGCACACACCGCGACCAGCCTGACGCTCGACCTCGGCTTCTTCGTTCTCGGGGAGGAGCGCACCAAGTTGATCGTCGACTACGGGGCGGCCCGTGGGATCACGGTCACGTTCCGGTAGCCCGGCCTGGCCCCGTCCAGCATCCGCGCCCGTATGTGGCGGGTGCTGTGGCGGTGGCAGGCCGGACAGCCCGGACCTCGACCAGCAGGAGAGCACGTGACAGACACGACCGTCCGCCTCTACTCCGGCCCCGAACTCGCCGCCGAATCGATCCGCCGCCTCTACGAGGCCGACCGGGTGGTCGCCCAGATGAACAACCCTGCCGGGAGCGGCGTCTACAACCGCTTCAACGGCCAGCACGTCTACAACCGCGAGCACCGCAACGAGGGCCCGGGCGTGTATGCCGCGCACCTGCGCGAGTCCGCGCACACCCTCGCCGTCCTCGCCCAGACCGCGGCGATGCTCGGCTCCGGGATCACGCTTCCCGCCGGCGAGCAGGACGCCTGGAACGACGCGCTCAACGGGGTCAACACCCTCAACCGGCCCGACGCCGAACGCCGGTACTGACCGCTGTGCTTCCGGCCCGCCCGATCGCACCTGCTCGGGCGGGCACGGTGGCCAACCGGCCAGCCGCCGCCGTTCTCTTCCCCGGACGGCGGCGGACCCCTCACCCCCGCAAGGAGCCCCGCATGACCGCACCGACCAACACCCTGCCGTGGCGCGACGGCCTCGACCAGCACCTCGTCAGCCGTAACGATGACTCCGCCCGCTACCAGTTCCCGGACGGCACCGAGGCGTCCATCGTCTTCAACGGCACCACCTGGAGCATCGCCGTCTCCGACGGACCCAGCATGCGCGGCCTGTCCGAGGACGACGCGACCGCGAAGCTGCTCCAGCTGGCGGCGGCATGACGGCCACCCTCGCCGACCTGGACTTCTTCATCACCGATTCGGCGCCCGGCCACGCCCACTACCAGTTCCCGTCCGGCCGCGGCGCGAACGTCACCACCGACCCGCACAGCATCTGGCTGTACGAGCTGGAGGTCGACCCGACCGACGACGAACCCGCCACCGACACCGCCCGCGGCGTCATCGTCATGGACGGGCTGACCGCCGACGAGGTCATCGGCTATCTGTCCCGGCTCGCCGCCGGCCAGCCGATCACCTGATCCCGGACAGCAGAACGCCCCGCACGGCCCCCGCCGGCGGGGCGTTCCCGCGTCCGCACGCCCCCAAACCGGCACGGACTCCACAGTGGACGCGCAGCGCGTGTCACCCAGTCAGGGAAACACATTCGCCCACCTTGACCCCGAATTTCTCAGCCCGCAAGCTGGTGTCAGCCCCACCGCAGGCCACGCCGCGAGGGCAACCCCCAAACCCCCGCACCAGCCCCAGGAGGCACCCCATGCCCGCATCCGCGTCCGCAGCCGCCAGGTACGCCCTGCTCCGCTCCACCGCCGCCGCCGGCCCGACCCTGTCGCAGGTGCTCGGCTTCCCCACCCCCCACAGCCCCACCCCCGCACCGGCCGCACCGGCGTCCCCGGCCAGCCAGCCGACCGCAGCCGCCCTCGCCAGCCAGATGCAGGCCCTCACCGCCGCGCTCGCCGCAGGCAGCCAGGCAGGCCTGAACGCGGCCCAGCTCGCCCAGGTCCGCACCGCCGCACTCGCCCTCGCGACCGCCGCGAACACGGCCCTCGCCGGCGAGTAGAACCCCAGGCAGCGCAACGCCCCGCCGGCCGAAGCCGTGCGGGGCGTTCTCACGTGCGTGCTCTACTCGCCGGCGGGCCACTCCCCCGCCACGATCTGATCCAGGACCGGCTCTGTGGTCGCGTCCAGGCCGTCCCGCCCGAACTCGGCCAGCAGCTCCTCCGCAGTCTGGGCGGCCGGCTCCGCCTCGTGCGCGGCGGTCATAACGCCCTCCGGTACGTCGCCGGGAAGTAGCGGGTCCAGGTCGACTCGACCCCGTCGACCGTGACGGTGATCTGCCCGCTCTCGTCGTCGACGACCGCGCTGGTGACGGTCACCCAGCGGATGCCGGGCTTGAGCGCGAAGTGCAGGCCGAGCGCGGGCCCGTCGCCGTCCCAGGCGATCTGCATCGTCTCGCGGGTCGTGGTGTCCTGGAGGGCCAGCAGCGGCTCCTCGTAGATGGTGGTCACGAGGCACCGCCGTTCGCGGCCAGCCGTGCCGACTCGGCCACGACGATCACACCCATCAGGTCCGCCATCTCCGGTGTGATCTCCTCGAAGATGTCGCCGGGCAGGCGCCGGAAGCGGCCCTCGACCGCGTCGATGTACACCCACTCCTCGTCGTCCGGGTTTGGCGGGTGGACGGCGAGGACGTTCAGGTAGTCGGGGCCGTCGGGCCCCTCCCACCAGCCGATCGTCATGCCGGGCTTTAGGTCCGGCCAGATGTGCGTGATGTCGGAGTGCGGCCAGATGAGGTGGTCGAGCTCCCGCGACGGCCTCACGACGCCTCCACAGCGTCGAGCAGCGCGACCAACTCACCGCGGACGGCGTCCGTCGACCAGCCCGAGTCCCGAAACACGTCCCGGACAGCGACCCCGTCCCAGGACCGGCCGGTGAACACACACCCGGGCAGGTCATCGCCCGGCTTGAAGATCCCGTTCCACAGCGCCATCATCTCCGCGGCGGGCCGATACTGACGCTCCCACACGTGCTGCTCGCTGAGAACGTTGAGTGGTGTCAGCGGCATCTGCCCGTCGGCCGTCCACGCAGCGACCCAGCATTGATGGTCGCGGTCGGACAGGTTACAGACGATGTACCGGGTGCCGTCGTGGAGAAGGAACCGGTCGTCGTAGGCGTGCTTGGCGAACCGGCGCGTGAACATCCAGTCGAAGAACAGGTCGCTCACTCGTCGTCCTCCTCGTCCTCGGGCACGCCGTCGAACGCGGCGTGGAAGCCGCGGATGGTGGTGGCGTGCGCGACCTGGGCGGGCTCGACCGTCTCGTCATGCCAGCCGTCGCTGGCCTCGGCCATCGTCGCGGCGTCGAACTCCTGCCCGCCGTAGAAGCAGTCGTCACCGAGCGGCAGCCCGGACAGGCGGTCCAGGTCGGCGTCCCGCTCGGCAGTCGTCTCGTACGGGCCGATGATCAGCCGGGCGTTCATCGTCTCCCGGTCCGACATGTAGTTGACGAAGCGGATTGCGGGCCGGTCGTCGCTCATCGGCTCGCCTCCCGCCACACCGGATCCGGCACGCGACGCAGCGCGACCGCGAGCGCCCGCACCTCGATCACCGTGTCGACCGGGCCGTTCGGGGTCAGCCACACCCGGCCGCCCTCCACGCAACACGTGACGGGCAGGCCGGCGGCGGCCAGGTCCGCGCACAGGCACTCGATCGGCTCCGCCAGCACCGGGGCGCTCATGCCGCCACCTCCCGGTGGTCGTAGTCGATGTGGTTCCCGGCGTACCCGATCACCGGGTTGAGTCCGTGCTCGCCGTTCGTGTCCAGCCAGCCGTGCGTCGTACAGCGGGCCCGGTAGCCGGCGATCGCGTCGTCGGCGACGATCTCGACCAGTCGCGTCACACCGTCGTCGGCGGTCACCCAGGTGCGGCTCACGACGCCACCCCCTTCGGCCAGGAGACGACCTCGAACGCGACCCCGTCCGGCAGCAACCCGGCGAGGACCCGGATCGTCGCCTCCCGGCCGTAGACGGTAGACAGCACCGCGACCTTGACGGTCCCCGACTCGACCGAGATCGCCGTGTGGACGCCGGCGGCTTCGAGGCTGTGTACGGCGTTGTCGATCTGAGCACCGGTCATCTGCGCGCCGGTCATACGAGCCTCCAGGACGCGACCGGCGTACCCGCCACGGTCACCTCGGTCAGGACCCCGCCCGCGCCGAGGAGCACGTCGTGGCGGGGCGGCGGGTTCAGGGCGAGCGCGGCGATCGACGACTCGCGCATCACGAGCGGCTGCGGATCACCACCGGGCGCCCTGCGGGTCAGCGGCCGGCATCGGTGCGCGGATCGGGAGTCGGTCTTCATCACGCCGCCTTGGTCGAGTTGGACGTGGTCACCGTGTCGGTCGAGGCGAGCGCGCCGACACCGGTCCGCTGGACGGGCGGGCGGCCCTCGTCGGCGGCGAGACGGCCGATCCGCGGGCAGTAGGAGTGGCAGGGCTGGTGGTTGCAGGTCGTATCCTGTCGCATGCTGATCCCCTCCTTCGGGGGGTGGTTGGTGGTGGGGAGCAGCGCTCGTCTTGGCAGGTGGACGCTGCTCCCCGCGCGGAACTACAGAACCTCGGTGGTGCGCGGCGGGCCGATCAACGACTCCACCGCCTCATCCAGCGACCGGAACGAACCCTGCGGCTCGCCGGCCACGTAAGCCGCGAACCAGCCCTCCGTCCGCGGCCGGACATCGCCGGACGGGGTACGTTCGTTCCGGTCGTCCTGCGGCAGATACACGCCGAGGTGACCGCCGCCGAACACGACCACCCGGTCGTCGCTGGCGTAGGCGCTCACCGCTCACCTCGGTGGAAGAAGTCCCGGCCGCAGCACTGGCAGGCGTCCGGGGACTCCACGCCCGTGCACGGGTCCGGGAACGGGCAGTCGCAGCGGCAGTGGACACAGCTGTACTCGCCGCCCGGGTGCTGGCAGGAGCACAGGCGTCCGGCCGGGCACTCCTGGAATTGGGCGACGACCGCCGTGAACGCGTCCGTCACTGCGGGTCCCCGATCAGCTCGGTGATCTTCTCGACGGCCGTGAACGTGCCCCGGCCGCGCAGGTGCTCCCACATGTACGCCTGGTCGTCGAACCCGGGCGCCTCGCACTCCGGCCACGGCCACGCGTCCCACTGCTGCCCGACCTCCGACACCCACCACTTACGGTCGGGGGCGGTGACCAGGTAGCCGTAGCCGGGGCGCGGCTGCTCGACCAGGCCCGGCCACATCTGCACCGGGCTGCTCACCGGCCGACCTCCTGCCGGTACGCCTCGCCCGCACCCGGGCCGCCCAGCTCCTCAGCGACCGCCACCTTGTCGTCCAGGGACGCGTCCATGCCGGCGAGGACGTCCCGGTGGTCGTCGCCGTCGGCGGCGCCGATCACGTCTTGGTAGAGACGGGACTGCGTCTCGGTCAAACTCATGCTGATCTCCTTGTCTCCGCTGAGCCGGATGCTCTGGCGGTCTCCTTGACGCACCCGCCGGGATGCGTCGCGGGGGCCGTCAGACGCCGACCTAGCCGACCGTGAAGGCGCCGACCGGACCGGTCTTGTAGAGGCCCTCCTCGGCCAGCGGCTTCAGAGCCCAGCGCAGCGCCGTCTCGAAACTCTCGGCCTCGTGGTTCAGGCGCTCGTGCCGGAACACGCCCCACAGGCCGTCCGAGAACCGCTCGACCCTCGTGTCGACGATGGCGTTACCGCCGCTGGCGTCCCAGCCGATCTTCAGGTCACCGACGGCATCGATCCCCACCCAGCTCGGGTGGATGCCGAACTCACTCACAATTTGCGCTACCAGGTCGCGGTGCTCCTGCATGTTGTTCACGTTCATGTGGATCTCCTCATCTCCGGGCTGGCCGTGTGCTGGCCCGGTCCCCACGCCCACCCGGCTCGCGTCGGGTGGGCTCTGGGCGCCGCTCAGACCGCGACCGCCGTCACCACGCCGGCCAGCGGCGCCACGAACAGCAGCACGATTGCGGCCTGGATCGCCCTGTTCTTGCGCCACGCCGTCTGGGACAGGCCCACCACCGCGGCGGCATCCACCGGCGGCGACTCGACCAGCTCGGCCGCGAGCGCGTCCGGGGCCATGCCCGCCCACCGCACGAACCCGTGGTCCCCGCCGAGGCGCGGCCACAGCGCGGACAGCGTCGCCCCGAGCGCGGCGAACGCACCCACGGCGGCGGTGACGAGCCCGGCCCGGACACTGCCGTGGGTGGCAGCGGCGGCTGCGGCGAACACCGCGACGGCGGCAACCGCGGACGTGGACACGATCCCCGCCTTGGTGTCCGCCTTCGCCAGCTGCTGCTCGACCCGGGCGTGCGCGGCCTCGACCGGGCCGGTCAGGTCGACGGCGGCGGTCATCGGCCGTTCCGCTCGTTCCGGGCGGCGGCCTGACGGGATGCCTCCGCGAGCTGAGCCGCCCGCGTCGACTGGCCGCGGGCGGCGGCGAGTTCGGTCGCCCGGGCGGCGACGGCCCGCTGGGTTTCCTCCGGGGTCAGGGCGGCGGTCACCGAGCCATCTCCTCAGCGGCCAGCGCGGTCAGGGTCACCTCGACGGCGGACGCGGCCGGCACCGGGTCGATCCGGTGCTCCTCCCAGGTGTTCGACTGGGTCGGGTGCAGGTCGTCGGTGACCCGCACCCACGTGCCGTCGTGGCACTCGTACACGCGGCGGGACGTCGGGCCGGTCGCGACCATCACGGTCAGCACGCCCGAGAACCAGGCCGTCCACACCAGGCTCATCGGAGCACCTCCCGGCCCGCCTCGGTCAGTTCGACCGGGGCGCCGTCGGCGTCGTCGTAGTCGAGGAACCCGTCGCAGCCCAGGTTGTTCAACTTTGCGTACAGGTCGTACTCGACCTGGGTGCCGTTGCGCCGGAACCAGGTCGGGCTGTCAGCGTCGACGGTGAACTCGCCCCGGCCGACGGCCTCCAGCAGCAGGGCTTCGACGGAGCCTGCGTCTACGGCGCTCACCGGGCCACCTCCACGCGCCGGCGCCGGATCCGGCGCCGACCGAACGGCACGGGGACGATGTTGCGGCGGCGGCCGGCGAGCGGGGCGCGGCGGGTGAAGCCGTCGGACAGGCGGGTCGGGGTCATGCCGCCAGCTCCATCCGCGTCAGCACGCCACCGAACAGGCCCGTCACGGCCGCGCTGTGCACCGACCACGAGTACGGGTTCGGGCAGCCAGACTCGACAAGCATGTCCTTGCCCAGGTCGGCGATCAGTAGGTCGAGAGTCCGGGTTGTGTCGACGAGGACGGTCTTGTTCAGCCAGCTCATGTCGGGTGCCACGGCGTCGTCGCGCCGGAAGATGGCGAGGTTCATCGACGCGTCGTAGATTCCGGGCTGGACGGTGATCGTCGCCGCCTCGGTCAGGTCAGCGAAGGTGCGTGTCTCCATGCCGGTCACCGGCCGGTCAGGAACGGGGCGGTGACGAGCCGGTCCGGCCGACCGCGGGCGGCCTCGCTCCGCTCCCGCACCCACTCGCCCGCGTCGCCGCGGAGGGCGGACAGGAGGCTGTCAGCGGCACGGTGCGGGCTGCCGTCCGTGGCGGTGCTGGCGGTGAACGTCTTGCTGTTCCCGTCGACCTCGACGGTGATCGTGACGATCGCGTCCATGCTGTTCTCCTTGTCTCGGCGGGCCCGGTCTGGCCCGGCCGCCCCAGCCCTCCACCCGTGCCGTCGTGCACGCGGGTTAGAGGGCCAGAGCCGCCGGTCAGCGCCGGGACCGCTCCTCACGCGGGTGCTCGTTCACGGGGGTCCGGCGGGCAACCCGGGCCGGGTCGCGCTGCTCCGCACGGAGCCGGGCGATACCCGGGTCCGCCTCGGGGGCAGGCTGCTGCTCGCCGGTCACGCGACACCACCGGAGGCGTAGGCGTTGTGGCCGGCCGCGGTCAGCTGCAGCTGGGTACCGACCTCACGGACCTGGCCGCGGGCGATCAGGTTCAGGGCCGCGTCCTCGTCCGCGACCAGCCGGCCACCGTGCCAGACGTGCCCGGCCTCGACCAGGACCGGCACGTCACCGGCCGTGGCGAGCGCGGCCAGAACGTCAGCCTCTGCGGCGGCGGCCAGTTCGGCGGCGTTCACGGTCGCCACCCGTTCGCGACGGCCAGTCGGCGGCGGCCTGCCTCCGAGATCCGCCACGACCACGGGCCGGTCTTCTCCAGCAGGTCGCCGAGGTCCTGGACGTGCTCCAGGTTGATCCAACCCTGGTCGTCGATCCCGCCGAACTCGTCGCCGGTCGGGGTGAGGACGATGTCGTGGGTCGCGGCGTAATTCAGGATCTCTTCCAGGTTGTGGGCGTGGGCGAGTTCCAGGTCGATCGGCTTCCAGGTGCTCATCGACGTGCCTGCGCGATCCGGGCCGCCGCAGCGGTCGCCTTCGCGGCCAGGTCCAGCAGACCCGTCTCGTCGAGAGCGACCATGCCGACGTCCAGGGACGCGAGGAGCGTCCCGTCGTCGTGCGCCTCGACGATCAGCTGCCCGAAGTGCCCGCCGTCCACGTTCGGGATGAGGTCGGGCGCGGAGTAGCAGGTGGTGCCGTGGTGCTCGACGCACCACGGCTGGTGGTCGCCGGTCGCGAGCGCGGTCAGGGCGGGGGCGGTCATCGGCGGGCCGCCTTGTGCGCGGCGAGGTGCTCGTCGTGCGTCCAGTTCGTGGCCTGCAGGTGCGCGGCGTCCAGGGTGACGCGGGCGTCGATCCAGAAGTCCGGGCCGGTCGGCGCGTCCGTGACGGCGGTGAACGTCTCGACGCGCTCCCCGACCTGCAGCGTGACCGTGGCGACGATCTTCATCGGGTCACCGCCGTACGCCGCAGCCGCAGGGCCAGCGGGGTCACGTCGGCCGGGTCGACACCCATCGCGTCCGCGAACCGGGCGGTGAGCGCGTCCCGGACGTCGTCACCGGACTGGCCGGCGGCGACCGTGGTGACGCCCGCGAAGTTCTCGGGCAGGGCGTGACCGGTCAGGGCGTAGGCGGCGGCGAACGAGTAGTCGCCGGGGGTCAGCGCCTCGGTCTGGGCGAGAACGGCCGGGGCGCTCATCGGGTGACCGCCGGCCGGGTCGCACGGGCCACCGGGCGCCGGGCGGTACGGGCCGCGGCGAGGATCTCGGCGGCGACCTTCTCGGCCTCGTCCGGGGTGAAGTAGATGCTGGTCTCGCCGACAGCCGAGGTGAGCGTAATGTCCACGCCCGGCTTCCCGGTCTCGGAGTCCATGACGGGGGCGATCTGCGCGGACTTGGAGTAGTCGTCGAACGTGGAGCCGATCTCGACGTGGGCGGCGCCGCAGACACCGCAGCCGCGGGCGTCGGTCGCGGTGCACCAGTCGGGGTGCAGCTCGTCGGCGAACGGGGAGGCCGGCGGGGTGAACGGCGGCGGGACCGGGCGGCCCGCAGTGACGGTGTTGGACATGCTGAAGCTCCTTGATTCCGGCGGAATCAGCCCGCGGCTCTCGGCCGACATGGGCTGCGAGAGACGTGGGTCAGGAGTTGGCGTGCGCGCGGCGGACCGGCAGCGGGTCGACAGCGCGGGAGTCCGTCAGGTACGTCAGCGACGAGACCAGCCGGACGGCGTCGGCGCCGGTCAGGTTGATCGGCTTCGTGCTGCCCGGGGGCAGCAGGTGCACGGTCGGGGCCGGGTCGCCGTCGTGCAGGGACACCCACACGGACAGCGGGCCCTGCTCGGTGTCGACGTCCCGCGGGTGCGAGCGGTGCGGGACCTCGCCGTTGTGGCGGATGTGGCACCAGCCGGGGTGCGGCTCGCCGAGCTCGGACAGCGGGTAGATGGGCCGGGTCATGCGGTCACCTCACGGGCGAACGTCCGGCCGGTGACGGTGAGTGCGGTACGCGGCTTGGTAGCGTGCACGCGTAGCCCCTTTCGTGGGGGTTGCGGGTGCCCCGCGTCGAGGTCTGCCAGGACTGTGATCGACGTGGGGCTTTCCTTTACCTATGCTGAGGACGTTACCGCCGTGACGGTAAAGTCACAAGCACTCTCGGGCAGATGACACCGAAGAAACCTGACCGAGTCGGCGGTAATGTTCCGAACAGCTAGATCGACCCGCGATCAAGCACTAGGAGGTGGGACATGACCAGCGAAAAGTGGACCAGCGACTCCACCATCTACCTCACACCCGGACAGGGAGACGCCTGGGCCAAACAGGCGCAGGCCACGTCCCGCACCGGCACCCAACGCATCCTGCACGCCGGACCGGTTCCTGCACGCGCCGACGTCGCCGCCGCCCTTGGCGTCGAACCCGGCACGTCCGTCGTCCTCCGGCGGCGGCTCATCCTCGCCGACGAACGACCCGTCGAGATCGCCGACTCCTACTACCCCACCGCGATCGCCGACGGTACCGCCCTCGCTACACCCGGCAAGATCCCTGGCGGCGCCGTCACCCTGCTCGACCAGCTCGGCTACCACGCCGCCGAGATCCACGAAGACGTCACCGCACGTCACCCCACCGCAGAGGAGACCGCCATCCTGCACCTAACGCCCACCGCACCCGTCCTCGTCCTGACCCGGCTCAGCCTCACCGCCGACGGCACACCCTTCGAGTACGCGGCCATGACCATGTCTGACGGTCAGCACCTGCGCTACCAGATGCAGGCCGCGTGACCCGGTGAACAGCCCCACTCCACCGCCCAAGCCCAAAGTCGACCGCGAGCGCAGCGCACAGATCGCCGCCGAGATCCGTGCACAGATCATGGACGGCAACCTGCCGCCCGGCTCGCAAGCACCATCCATCCCGACCATCGCCGAGCAGTACGACACTGGCCGGTCGACGGCCCAGAACGCCTACGACCTCCTCAAAGAGGAGGGCTACCTCGAAGGGCGCCGTGGCAGCGGCACCTTCGTCCGCACCACCCCGCACGAGACCATCGAGCCGGCCGACTACGGACGCGTCCCGCTTGCCGGCGAGGCATACCCGTGGATCACCCGGCCAGCCACCGAAGGCCGCCCCCGCTCGATCGACCTGCGCAGTGTCGGAGAGGTGCCCGCGCCCGGCCAGGTTGCGGCGGCGTTCGGCATCCAGCTCGGCGACCCGGTCATCTGCCGCGAGCAGGTCTTTCTCCTCGACGGTGCGCCCGTCGAATACGACCACATCTACTTCCCCGTCGACCTCGGCCGCGGCACTCGCCTCGCCGAGGCCCGGAGGATCAAGGGCGGGGCGCCGGCCGTACTTGCGGAGATGGGCCGAGCACCAGCAGCATTCGACGACCTGCTCGCCACCCGCGGAGCGACGATGAAGGAACTCGAGGTGTTCGGCCTGTCGAAGGCCGTACCGATGCTCCGGACGTTCCGGGTCGTTCACGACAGCGACGGCGCCGTCATCAGCGCCGAGGTGATCGTTAAGCCGGGCAATCGGTGGCAACTGCGCTATCGGTGGAAGCCGGAAACGAGCGCCTAGCAGCAGAAACAAGTCGGCCCCGGCCGGTGCGCCAACACCAGTCCGGGGCCTTGCCACTCACCAGCAGTCCGAGCTTGCAACCAGGATCAGAAAGCGAGTGACCATGAAGCAGGCTAAGCCTGCCCCTTACGTCTGCTCCTCCAAGGGTAGCGGCAGCGCACCGGTAACGCTCCCCCGGATTTCCACGACCGGGGAGGTCTGACCGTGGGCTTCAAGCTTCGCCGCGAGGTGCGCGACCTCCTCCCGCCCGGCGTGCTGACCGCAAACGAGCGGCTCCTCGTCCTGGAGCTGGCCGACAACTGCCGCGACGACAGCGACGACAACGGCCCCGCCCGTGAAGGCTGGCCCGGCTTCGACTGGCTCGCCGAGAAAACCGACATCCGCGAGGACAAGATCGGGGTGACCTTGGCCCGGATTGCCAGCAAGTGGATCGAGTTGCGGGTGCCGCTCGGTGTCGGTAAGGACGGTAGGCCGTACTTCTCGCGCACCGGGGTCCGGACCCGCTTCCGGTTCCCGGCTCGCGACGTCCTGGCCGCGTTCCGTGGTGCACCGGCTACTGAGGCCTACCAAAATGGGGGGCCTGCCGTCGATCAGGCCTACCAAAATGGCCCCCCTGAGGCCTACCAAAATGGGGGGCCTCAGGCCTACCAAAACGGCAAGGACAGGCCTACCAATTTGGTAGGCCCTAACCCTCAGGTTTTTCCTCAAAGATCTCCTCAAAGAACTACCTCACCTCCCCCTACCCCCTCAGGCCCGGCGGCGGCAACGCCGACCGTCGCGCCCAAACCCGGGGAGTGGGAGGAGGAGATCGAATCTTCGAAGGAGCAAGAACTAGCGAAGACCATCCGCGGCATCCGGCCCGCCTGGACCATGCGGAAGATCCTCGACGCGATCAAAAGCGCTACCGATGAGGGACGGCCCTGGCCCCTCATCGTCGCCGCCTTCCCCCTTTGCGCAGCCGACACCGCGACGATGAGCCCCGGCCGGTTCCCGCACGACGGCCCGTGGTGGGCGCAGGCCGAGGAGCAGACCCGGCCGGCCAGCCGCGAGGAGCGCATCGCCGCCCACAACGCCCACTGCGAAACCCAGCCGCGCTGCGAGCACGGCGAGCCCGGCGGGAACCTACCCATGCCTGGGGACGGCTGGCAGCCCTGCTTCCTCTGCCGGCAGGCCACCAAACAGGCAAAGGCCGCAACCGAACCCGAACGGCCGATGTCAACCGGCACAAAGCGCGCCCAAGGAGCCCGCGACGCTGCTGCCGAGCTTCAGGCCGAGGTCGACGCGAACGGCGGAGTAATGCCCACGATCGAGCAGCTCTTTGAGCGACGGCTGGCACGCCGGGAATCGCCAGCTCGACGGCTGTACGCCCTGGACGACCCGAACATCATCGAAGGGGAGGAAGTCGCATGAGCGCCGACGACGCCACCGTGGCGTTCCTGGCCGAGGCCGGGCACCTGAAGAACCTGCCGCGGGCCGGCTGGCTGCTAGCCGGGATCCGGCAGCCGGAGTCCGTCGCCGAGCACTCCTACCGGGTCGGGATCATCGCCTACGTCATCGCGACGCTGGAGGGAGCGAACGCGGACCGGGCGGCCACGCTGGGCCTGTTCCACGACGTGCCAGAGGCCCGCACCGGGGATGTGCCGTCGGTCGGGAAGCAGCACGTCACACTCCAGGACCCCAACGACGTCGCCGCCGTCCAGACGGCAGGGCTGCCGCCTGGCCTCGCCGCGCGCATCCGCGGCCTGGTCGCCGAGTTCGAGGCGAAGGAAACCATCGAGGCGGTGTGCGCGAAGGACGCCGACAAGCTGGAGTGCCTGCTCCAGGCCCGTGCCTACCAGGCGGCCGGGAACACGCTCGTGCAGCCGTGGATCGACACCATGCTCGCCGCCGTCAAGACCGAGACCGGCCGGCGGCTGGCTGAGGCTGCCGCATCGCAGCCGGTGGACGCGTGGTGGCACAAGATCGTCGCCTCCTACGGCCGACCCGGAACGGATTAGCCGACTCGGTCACCGGTTACCGCCGGTCGGTCAGACACGCGTAACTCCGTACCGCTACCGGACTCCCTCCTGCGCGCCCCGCCGGCTCCGGACTGCCCGGCGGGGCTGCTGCAGTCCGGTAGCAGTCCACCCCGGGAGTACCCGTCATGCGGAAGACCACCGCCGCCCTGCTCGCCTCAGTCGCCTTCGCCGTGCTCGGCTGCGGGTCAGCCGCCGACATCACCGCAGATGACACCGGCGCCGCGCCCGCGCCGGCCGCGACGACCGCGGCCCCGCAGTCCGTGAAGGTGGGCCAGGCGCTCACCGTCGACACCGGCGCCGTGCAGGCCACGTGGACCGTCACGAAGGTCGAGGTCAAGGACGCCGACCAGTACGGCGGCACCCCGCAGCAGGGCAAGTTCGTCCTTGCGCACCTCGCGGTGAAGGTCACCAAGGGTGAGACGTACACGTGCGGCTGTGACCTGTCGATCGTCGACGCCGGCAACAAGGTCTTTCAGACCGGCTACGGATCCTTCGCCGGCCGCCCGGACTACCAGGTTGCGAACCTCGCCGCCGGGCAAAACGCGGACGGCTGGGTGGTGTTCGACGTGTCGGAGGAGGCTGCGGAGTCCGGCCGGATTCAACTGAAGATCCAGCAGTTGTTCGGGGAGTCCGCGCACGGCTACTGGACGCTCTGACCGGCAGCAAGTCGTTCGGACGGGTGACGGCGGGGCAGACACCAGCCACGTAGTCGATTAGGTTGCGTCTGTCTCGCCCAGCGCCCCAAGGAGCAGCACATGACCCGCCTGCTCGACCACCCCGGCCAGCGAAACCTGGCCCGTTCGACCATCCTCACGTCGCACCGGCGGCGCTACCCTGAGGACATGACCCGCGTGAGCTTCGACGTGCCCGACGAGCTCGCCGCGCGCATCCACGCCGCGGCCGGCACCAACCCGTCCGCCTGGTTCGAGGCCATCGCCAAGGACGCGCTCCTCAAGCAGGAAGCCGCCGCGGTCGCCGAGTTCGAGACCACCCACGCCGACGAGGCGTGGGAGCGGGAGCGCTGGGCCGCGTGATCCGCCGCGGTGACGTCTACCGCCACCGCCTCGGCCGCCACTTCGTCGTCGTGTCCACCGCCCGCCTCAACGAGGTCGGCGCGGTCATCGTCGCCGAGATCCACGACGAGGTCCCGTCCGGGATGCAGGGCATGCTCGCGGTCGCGCTCGGCCCGGACGAGCCGCTGGCGGGCGCGGTACTGACGTGGCGGGTGAACTGGCTTGCCGGCGACCGGCTGGGTGAGTTCGTGGGCCGACTGTCGGCCGAGGTGATGGAGCACGTCGACATGGCGCTGCGGACCGCAATGGATCTGTGACGTGGCCGGTCGGCGGTAGCTGCAAAATCGGGCACTGCTGATCGTGTAATCGGATCATTACCGTGGGTGGTTGATGCTGGTCGATCCCCACGGAGGCAACGCCATGGTCATCGCCGTCAGCCGTCAACCCGAACGGGTGCATGAGAATTCCGGCCCGGACAGCCCCTCCCGATCATCGACACCCCCTGACTACGTTCGGCCGATGACCCCGACCGCCAACGACGTAGCAGCGGCCATCCACCGCCTGCTACCCGACCCACCGCCGAACAAGATGCACAAACTCCTCTACTACTGCCAAGGGCACTCCCTGGCCCTCGCCGGCCAGCCCATGTTCACCAATCGGATCACCGCGGACACCGACGGCCCCCGCATCGACGGATACGACCAGACGCCGCCAACCACACAGCGCATCGACCGGATATACACCAACACCGTCGTGTACGTCGTCAGCCGCTACGGAAACCTAGACGTCCGGGACCTATCCAGACTCACGCGCGCCGAAGCGCCGTGGGCCGACACCCCCCACGGTTCGGAGATCACCCACGAAGCGATGTCCCGCTTCTTCAGCACCGACGGCGCCCCCGTCGAACTCGACGACCCCCGCCACACCGATCCCGAGTTCCGCCGAGGCCTACGCCAGCACCTGAAGGAGCACCAGGCAGCCGCCGGCAATGCCGAGTAGCTGGAGGCTCGTCGGTTTCGACAGCGCCTTCGACCATTGGTCACAGCGCACCGAAGCCGACGACGCCACGAAGCAGTTCGTCCGCAAGTGGCTAGACGGGCTCGCAAGCAACCCACGGCCGGCGGGGATCCTGCCGCCGATGCCGGGCCAAACGTACATGCGAGACCCGGAAGACCCGAACGACACAGGTCGATTCGAGAACTGCTTCAACGGCTTCATTCCAGGTCTGCCGACATGGATTCCGTTGAAGGTCGGCTACGACGTCGACCTGTACAACGACACCACCACGTGCAAATATCTGCTCGAGTACCGGCGCGGCTAGAACACACCAACGGCGAACGCCCGGACCGCGATGGTCCGGGCGTTCGCCGTTGAGGCGGCAAGCTACGGCAGATCGATGCGGTAATCGAGGAAGAACCGGTCCGCGGGGACCACAATGTCGACAGCGGCCTCGACCGGCCGGTCACCGGCCAGCATCCGCCGGGTGATCGACTGTACCGGGTCGGAGCCCTGCAACGTCAGGGTCTGCATCTCCTCAGCGGTCGGCCGCCGGCCCAGCACCGACTCCTCGACTGCGGTCACCTTCACCCCGAGGTCGGCGAGCTGCGCAATCGTCCACGCCTCCCACGGCTCGTAGGCCGGGTCAGCGAGCGGGGTGCCGGCGACCATGTCGGCGAGCAGGTACGACGTGGAGATCTTCTGCGGGGAGTGGTTGAGGCGCTGCACCATGCGGCGGCGCAGCAGCAGCGTCCCGTCCTGGACCTGCAGGGCTGCAGCGACATCACCCTCAGCGTCGACCTCGTCGAACTCGCGGTCGATCGTCGCGCCGGCCTCAGGCGGCCGGGGGTCGGCGTAGCGCTGCATGGACAGCCTGCGCCGAGACCGCGGCGGGGTCACATACGACCCTGATCCGTGGCGGGTTTCGACCCGGCCTTCGTCGCGGAGGATCTGCACCGCGCGGCGCACGGTAATCCGTGAGACGCCGAACTGCTGCTCAAGCTGCGGTTCGGTGGGGAGCGGCATTCCGGGCAGGAGTTGTCCCGCGTCGATCTGGGCGCGCAGTCCTTGCGCGACTTGCTGGTACGCGGCTTCCTGGCCTCGCCGTCTGGGCATGGCGATCACCGTACCGTCCCACCTCCCTCGCTACGTAGATGACTTCGTGGCGTCACTCTAGCGTAGAATCATTATGATGACACGGCTCAAGTCATGATGTACTGTCTGAGCATCCCCACCCCACCCCACCCCACCGATCCGACGAGGAGTGCCCGTGAGCTTCCGCCTCCCCCGCAGGCAGCGCCCCAGCGGCGACCCCGCCGCGATCCGCAACGCCCTCGCCCTCCAGCGCGAGCTCACCGCCATCCAGCGCCAGGACGAGCACGCCCGTGCCGTCGACGCCACCCGCCACGAGATCGCCTCCGCGTCCCTCGACGAGCAGCGCGCCGCCGCCCGCCACGCCCGGATCCAGCGGGCCCGCGAAGCTGCCGCCCGCGCCGGCCTCGCCGACCTCTACCGGCACGCCGAACGCGACGGCGAATACGCCCGCATCCGCTCCGCCATCCACGGCAGCGCCGAGATGCGCGCCCTGCGCATCAACCGCGTCCGGGCCTGGTCGCTGCTGATCCTCATCCCCGTCTTCGCCGTGTTCGCCGGCTGGTCCACCGTCAACGTCCACGCCGGCGTCGCCCACCTGCTTCACGCGGAGAGCGGCAGCGCGATGTGGTGGGCCGCCTGGTTCGTCGAGCCCGGCCTGGCAACGCTCGTCGCGGGCCTGATCATCGTCAAGGCCGTCCTGCACTCCTCCGGCGGACACACCGACTGGAAGGCGAGCGCCGCCGAAGGTGCCGCGCTCGGCGCGTCCGTGCTGCTGTCCGCGTTCGGCGCCGGCACGTTCGCGCTGTCCGCCGTCGGGGAGATGTTCACGCACTCGATCGGCGCGATCTTCGCCGCGCTGACCGTGTTCCTCATCGGCCTGATCGAGTCGTACGTTTCCGCGGCGGACCCGTGGAAGGGCGCACCGCGGCTCGCCGACCTTCAGCTCGGGGTGATGCGCACCCCGCCGTCCCCCGTCACCGTCACGGCGACCGTCACCCCGCCGCCTGTCGTCACCGCCCCTGTGGTGACGGATGCGATCGGGGGTGACGCCGTCACCGTCACCCCCGCGATCGAGAGTGACGCGTCACCTGCCACCGTCACGGACGCTCCCGGTGACGCCGTCACCCCGGCCGTCACCGCTACCGCCACCCCGGCGGAGGCGACGCCGTCACCGGCACCGTCCCCCACCCCGCGCCGCACCCCGTCACCCCGCCCCCGTCCCGCCGCCGCCGCCAAAACCGTCACCGCGCAGTCGTCCGTCACCGTCACCGCCGACCAGGCCCGCGCCTTGTCCCGCGACCTCGTTGAGCAGGCCCGCGCCGGCATGACCGACGAGCAGGTCGAGCAGTACGCGGAGCAGCGCGCCCAGGCCGTCCTCGCCGAAGACGGAACCAAGGTCGACGGGATGCGTGAGTACTGGCTGACCTGCGTCGCCCTCGGCATTGAGCCGAAGGGCACCCGCATGGCCAAGGCCGTCTCCGGCGCCGAGTCGAAGGGCCGCACTCTCGCGAAGAAGTGGAACGACGACCTCGCGATCGGCGAGGCCGAGCACGTCCTCACCTCAGCCCTGGAGCGGATCGCGGCGGAACGGGCGGGTGACGGCGATGAGTGACGCCACCCGCACCACCACCGCCCCTGCCGTCACCACCGTCACCTGCGGGAAGGCGTCACCGTCACCCCGCACCGTCACCCCTGGAGCGCCCATGACCGTCACGCCCGTCACCCGCCCCGCCGTCACCAATGGCGCCACCACACGCCGGGAGGTGGCGCCCCGCCGCCACGGCCAGTGGACCGTCACCCCGCCCGTCACCGTCACCCGCGACCTGGTCGCGTTCGGCACGAACCCGCCCGGTGGGCCGCCGCCACTGCCCAAGCCGCCGGCCAAGGGCCTGCGGACCACCGCGTTCGGCCTGTTCGCGGTCATGACCATCGCCGGCGGCGGAGTCGTCGGCGCGACCGGCAGCGGCTCCGACCTGCGCTGGGCGCTCATCGCCCTCACCCTGTTCGCCGCGGTTGGCTCGGCCGGCACGGCGATCGCCGCGAACACCCGCTGACCTGCACGTTCAGTCACTTTCCCGAGGCCGTTGAGGAGGCATCGTGACCACCGAAACCCCGCGCAGGCCGTCCCCGCGGCCCCGGTTCAGCCCGGCCGCGCCGACCGCGGCGAAGCCCGCCGCACCGCAGCCGGCGGCGCCGGTTCAAGACCGCCACGGACAGTCCGAGACGATCGATCCAACTTCTACGCAGAGTGACCTGCAATCTGCAATGCAGGATCCCGAGGGTGTGGGTCTTGAGCGCGAAACCGCCCCCGAACCCCAAGATCCTGCAATTCCTGCAATCACTCTCGGTGACCGATTTTGGGCGCTGTACGAGCGGTCCAAGAACTACTGGACCCCGCCCGCGTTCCTCACCCAACCCCAGCCCAGCCTGCCCGAACTCGCCGCATACGCGAAGAACGCCCCCTGGACCCGTCAGCACGGCCCCGCCCGCGTGACCGGCATCTGGTACGGGCGGCTCATCGCCCGCCCCTACACCGCCTGGTCCTACTCCACCGCCTGGCTCTTCCAGCGCCCCGCCCGCGCCGCCACCGCATCCGGACTCCTCATCCTCGGAGCCCACACCACCCCCGGCAGCTGGTTCATGCACCACATCGTCGTCCCCATCGCCCACGGCCTCGCCTGGGTTCTGCTCTAGGCCACCAAGGAGGCCCGCATGAAGTTCATCGACACCGGCAAGGCACGCATCACCGAAGTCCGCCAGCACGGCGTTGCCCTGCTCGGCTGGATCAGCGTCTTCGTCGGCGCGACCGGCGGCGCCCTCGCGGCCGACACCTGGATCGGCGACACCCTCCGCTGGATCCTCGGCATCACCCCCTGGGACACCTACGTTTACGTACTCACCGCCGTCGCCGGCATCGGCATCATCATCCTCGACCTGATCAAGGACGGCGTCCCGAACCATCCCATGGTCCTGCTTGCCATCGCCGTCCCCTCCATCACCAAGGGCGCCGCGAACATCGTCGGCGGGAAGCTCTACAACCACGTCAACGACTTCTACGCCTGGCTCAAAGAGAACATCGGCGGGAACATCGCCGACTGGATCGGCCCCGAACTCGGCGCGACCGCCATCGCCCTCGCCTGCTTCACCCTCGCGATCCTGCTGTCCCTCGCGGTCCTCGCCCGCCAGCGCACCACCGGCGTCGCGACCGGCATGGTAGGGGCCCGCCGATGACCCTCGCCGTCATCCTCATCGCCTCCTGGTTCGCGGCGAAGTTCCTGATCCAGGAGGGCGCGTACGCCGTCCGCGGGAAAACACCGCCCCGGCATGAAGTCCGCATGGCCGAGATCAAAGCTGGGATCGCGAAGCCCACCTACGGCTGGAGCGGCTTCTTCAACGACCTCCTCGACGACTCCCTGCGTGCCACCGCCCAAACCACCGGCGGCGCCATCCAGGACGCCGCGCGCCGCAAGCTCAACAAGCGGCGCGCGAACGACGGGCTCCCGCCGATCCGCATGGACGGCACCGTCGAACCGACCCCGCCTGCACCCGACAGCACAACACCCGGCGTTGTTCCAGACCCGGCCACAGGACCAGGCACTCCAGTGGACGGCAGCCGAGCGAAAACACCGACCGGCACGTCGCAGCCAGACCTCAGCGCCCCCCAGCCGGCCGGCCCCGGCGCTCCACGTAACCCCGCAGAGCAGGTCCTCGAACTACCGCCATGCGAACGGTGCGGCACGAACACCGACCCCGAGGCCGGCAGCCTGATCCTCGCCTACGAAAACAGCCGATACCTGCGCGTCTGCCGCACCTGCGCTGAGACACGCCGGCCGGAGCCCGCCGCGCCCGGCGCGGCGAACAGCACCACCCGCGGCCAGCGGGAACTGTGCCCCCGCTGCAGCACCGGGCAGATCATCGGCTCCCGGCCGTGGCCGAACGTCGACGGCGGCAGCCCCGACGCGGACCGGCTGTGCAACCGGTGCGGCTGGATGTCCGCCCACGTCGACGACCGCCCCAAGCACGTCCGCGACGCCGAAGCCCGCAACCTGGCCTGCGAGAACGGCACCACCGGCGGCGTAGCAATCGCAACCGATGCGGGTCCCCGCCACCCCGAGCGGCAAAGCCCACCGACCCCGGCCAGCAACGTCATTCCGATCAACCGCGACAAGAGCGACGCCCAGCCGGGCGTCAACACCGCAACCACCGGAGGAACCATGACCGACACCGCCAGCCAGCCCACCTCGGAAATCACCGGCCTCGTCTCGGCCGTCAACTACGCCACGCAGGTCGCCCAAGCACACGCCACCCACGGCGGCGGCGAGCAGTACATCGGCTCCCTGCGCTCATTCGAGGTCGGCGAGGACGTCATCGCCAAGGTCGCCCTCGCTCAGGAGGCATCCCAGAACGCCGCCGCAGCGTGGACCGGTGCCGCCGACGCCATCGCCAGCACAAACGCGGCCGTCGCCGAGGCATACCGCAGCTCCGGCGGCCAGGCCGGCAACAAGCAGTTCGCCACCGGCGAGTAACCCATCCCCTGCCCGGCCGGTCCACCACCGGCCGGGCACCACCCCCGAAGGAGGTAGCCGTGACCGACACCAAAACTGCCCCGGCCAGCCGAGCCGATATCCTTCGCGCCCGCGCCGAGCAGGCCCGCGCCGCCGGCCGCGCCGTCCACGGACACCCCCTCCGCGACCAGGCCGCCCCGCACGCCGCCCTCGGCGTTCTCGTCCTCGCCGGCACCGCCCTGCACGCCGCAGCGTCCGCGTCCCCCGACCGCGCCGAGATCCTCGCCGGGACCGCAGCCACCTGCGTCGTCATCTCCATCGTCGCCGCCACCTTCACCCGCCGCCGTGTGGCCGACAAGAAGATGCGCCGCCGCGCCATCGCCGCGTTCGCGGTCATCGCCGGCTGGCTGCCGCTTGTCACCGCCACCGGCGTCACCACCGACACTGTTCTCCCGCTCGTCCTCGTCGGATTCGCGCTCGCCGCCCACTGGTGGCGGCTGAAGCGCATCCCCAACACCGCCGTCGCCGCGCCCGCAGCGCCAGCTGCGCCGCGCCCCGACCAGTACGCAAGCCTGTGGGCCGAGCACCTCGGCGGGCCCGGCTGCGTTCTCGCCGGCACCCGCCTCGCCAACATGCGCACTATCGACGCCGGCACCCGCTACGACCTGCATCTCGTGCCCGGCAAGATGAGCATGGGCACCGTGCAGGCGCAGATGGATAACCTCCGCACCGGTCTGCGGCTGAAGAAGAACGACCAGCTCGTCATCGAGGAACACCCAAACCCCGACCGTGACGCGTCCTGCCTGCAGATCACCATCGTCACCCGCTCCCCCGTCCGGGACAGCGTCGAACACCCCGGCCTCGACATGACCTTCGACCCGGCCACCGGCTGTGTGTCCCTCGGCCCGTTCATCGACGGCGAGGGCGTCGCCCAGTGGAAGGCGTACACCGGCGCCCGGCTGATGGGTGGCTTCCTCGGCGGAGGCACGAACGCCGGGAAGTCCCGCATGATCGAGGGCGTCGCGATGGCGCTGGCAAACGCCGAGACTCACCCGACCGTCGTCTGGTTCGGCGACGGCCAGGGCGGTGCGAGTTCGCCGCTGCTGAAGAACCACGCCGACCACTTCGCCGGCACGTTCGAGCACATCCACGCCCAACTGATGGGCATGCTGCTCATCGTCGAACTGCGCCAAGACGAGAACGTCGTCGATGACATGCACGAGTTCCAGCCGACCCCGGACCGTCCAGGCCTGCTCGGCGTCCTCGACGAATGCCAGAAGATCTTCTCGAAGCTCGCGAACCCCCTGTACTGGGAGCAGTGCCAGTACGCGGCCGGGACGATCGCCGCGGAGGGCGGCAAGGTCGGTGTGGCGCTGATCCTGGCGTCTCAGCAGACGACCCTGGACGCGTTCGGCGGTGCGCAGACCCCCAACGCGGAGCGGATTCGCTCCAACCTCCTCGTCGGCAACGGCATCTGCCTGCGGTCGAAGGACCCGAACGCGAAGCAGGTGTTCGGCATCGACATCAATCCGAAGACGTTCCCGAAGATGCCCGGCTACGCGTGGGTCGTCGACCCGGAGGAAGGCGCACGGTCGGCGCCGTTCCGCGGCTACTTTCTTACCGACGCCCAGCGCGACACCTGGCCGCACCAGATCAACTGGCGGTCGCTTGACGTTGGCGCCGCCAACGCGTACGGCGACGAGTATCTGCGCCGACACGAGCTGGCCGCGCAGGCGATCGAGGAGCGGCGGCGGCGGGTGGAGGCCCGACGCCGAGGGCAGGCCAACCCGCAGGGAACGCAGCTGCGCAAGGTTGTTCCCGCGGGCGGCGACGGCCCGTCCGCTGCCGACTTCGGCATCCTCACGTTCCCCGTGTGGGATCCGACGGACCCGGCGAAGTTCGCGGTGGCACCCTCGGCCAAGCCGGTGAAGGAACTGCACGACGGGCACCGGAAGGTTCTCGACGCCATGCGGGCCGGCTGCCAGTCCCCGAAGGCGATACAGGACGCGACCGGCTACGGGGAGCGGCAGGTGTACAACCTGCTGCGCGAGCTGATCGACATGGTTCGGGTCCGCAAGGACGGCCGCGGCGCCTACCTACTGATCAACGACGGGCAGGTTGCGGCGTGACCCACGCCGCTACTGGGCCGCGCACCGGCCCGCGCCGCGGGATCGTATACGGGTTCAACGTCCGCGACCCGCAGACCGGGATCGTCTACCTCGGCTATGTCGGGCAGACCCGGCAGCTACTGCGGGCCCGCGAGGCCCAGCACCGCACCGACCAGTCTTGGGCCGACATCATCGACGGCGGGGCGTTCGTCCTCGAGGAGGGCGTGTGGTCCGACGGTGAGCTGGATCGCCGGGAAGTCGCGGCGATTCAGCGGCTCCGCCCACTGTTCAACATCGCCGGGAATGAGGCGAACCCGGACCGGATCCCACCGTGGGAGGCCGTTGCTGCTCGCCACCTCCGCGACGATGCGGCTGGCCGGCCGCGCTGGGTTGCACCACCGAAGGACAGGCCGCGGCCGGGGAAGCGCCAGGAGATCCCGACGCCCGCCCAGCTTGGCATGACCCGACGGCCGGTCCGGCGACCGATCCCGCTGGGTGTGGTCGCAGCGGCATGGGTGGGGATGTTCGTCGCCGGGATGGGCGCAGCCTCGTGGGCCGGTATTCCGGAGAACGTGGCCGGCTGGTTGGCGATCGCGGTCGCGTCCGCGATGTGGGGGCGGTTCGTGGTGCCGGCGTGGTGGCACCGGAGGCGCTGATGGCGCTGTGGCGCCGTCCCTCGGTCAGGGGCGGACGGCAGCGTATCGACGACGGTACTGTGCGCGTATGGCCAACTCGTACTACGACGTCGCCGGGAACATCGCCAACAGCAAGGGCATCCAGGACGACACCACTGAGCGTCGGCTGGCCCGCGCGCAGGTGTTCGCGACGCTCGCTCTGACCGACGCCGTGTATGCGCTACGGGACGAGGTCACGCGCGTCGCGATCGGCATTGAGGATCAGAGCACGCAGACCTCGATCATTGGGCTGCAGAACGCGATCCGCGAGGTTGCCAACCGGTTTACCTAGACTGTGTCGGCTGCGCGTGCGAGCCCGGCCCGGAACCGCCTCCGGCCGGGCTCGCACCGTCTCGTGCGGGCTCCTGACTCCCGCCCGGCCGTCAGATGATCGGCGGATATCGACCCAGCCGATCGACGGTCGTACGCGTGTCGGATCGAAATTGGGACACCCCAATCTCGTACCGTGAACTCGCCGGGTGCGCGGCACCCCGTTCCCTCCCCCACCAGGGACAGGTCCCCCCGCCGCGCGCCCGCCCACCACGGGAGGCAGCCTTGGATGAACCGGCCTGGTGCGACCCAAACCAGTGCACCGCCCATAAACGAATACCCAACCGGCCGGCGTCGTGGGCCGCGCACCGGTCCGCGGTCACCACCGTGACCAGCCCCCGCGGCGCGCAAGTATCCGCCCAGCTCGTGAGGCCCGCGCACGGCACCCGCACCATGCTGTTCCTCGGCATCGGCCCCCGCGGCGCCGGCGGCATCTCCACGCACATCGACCTCGACGGCGGTGCCACGCTCGCCGACGGAATCCGCGCCCTGGTCGAGGCCGGCCGTGCCTGACCGCCCCGACCGTGACGAGCTCGCATGGTGGGTGATCGCCCCGCACGCGATACCGGTCCGGCCGACCGCGCCCGGGCACGACGAAACGCCCCGCCCCCACCCCGAAGGGCAAGAGCGGGGCGAACCCAGGATGGGCAACGAGCCCGGCGCGTGACCTAGTCCAGAGGAGCCGGCTGCGGGCGTCGGTCCCGGGCGCCGACCTGCTGCGCCGCGGCGGCGAGCCCGGCCGGCTTGAACAGCCCTAAGTGTGCGGCGACGGCGATGCCGAAGCTGACCGCGGTGGCGTAGACGACCGGGACCGCTTCGAAGCTCACGCCGGTGTTCACGGCCTGCAGCCACGCCTCGAGCACGGACTTGACGGCGGCGAGGCCGAGCAGCAGCACCGCCTTGATCCCCGCGCTGGTGGTGCGGGTGGTGACGAGGCCGACGGCGAGCGGCAGCAGGACGGTGACGGCGAGGCCGAGGAGCCCGCCGAGGTCGGGGCGGAAACCGTAGATGGGCAGGTCGGTCATGGGTTGCCTCCAGGCGTAAAGTCGTGATCATGAGTGGGGTGAGGGCAGGTCAGTGGTGGTGCAACACCCACGGCGCGGTCACCCCGCACCGCGGTGGTGTCGTCCCCGCCTGCCCGGCCTGCGGCATCGCGGTCCTGCAAGCCGTCAACGACGGCGCGAAACTCGTCTACCGGGAACCGGCGCCAGAACGGTGCGCGGGCATAGAAAAGCACCCGCTCCGGCCCGGGCGGGTGCTACTCGGCTGGACCGCGTGCCTGTGCAACCCCAACGGCGGGCACAGGTCGTGGCAGTGCGCTGAATGCGACGACGTGCAGATCTGGCCGCCGCACTCGATCGTCGACGACAAGCCCTACTTCGGGCCCGGCCACAACGACGCGTGGAGGTCAACGGGGTGAGTAGGGCGGGCCCTGGTTCCAGCGCGCCACCGTCCCCCAACCGTTGCATCGGCGGCATGGCTCCCAACGGTTCCGGCCGACGTAGCCCAGCGACTCCGTCCACCGCTCCCATTCGACCTGCACCTGCCGGTTCCCACCGCAAGCGGCGCACACCCCGGTTGCCGCCTCCTCGCGCAATGCGGCATCGTGAGTTCCCCCCGGTTTGGCGGAGCTTCTCAAGCATGATCGACTGATCATGGGGAGGAAGTTCTGTGGCCGCACCGAAGAAGTACCCCGATGAGCTGAGGGCGCGTGCTGTGCGTTTGTATCGCGAGTCGGAGCCGAAGCCGACGATCCGGCGGCTGGCCGAGCAACTGAACGTGCATCACGAGGCTTTGCGGAACTGGATCCGGCAGGCCGCGGGCGAACGTCATGACCGGCCGACCACGGAGATGGCGGAGGAGAGCCGCCGGCTGCGGGAAGAGGTCGCTGAGCTGCGCCGGGTGAATGAGATCCTGCGTGCCGCGTCCAGTTATTTCGCATCGGAGCTCGGCCCGGCCCGGCGACGGTCATGAGGTTCATCGACGAACACCGTGACTGCTTCGCGGTCGCGCTCCTGCTACGGGTTCTCAACATCGCCGAGTCGACCTACTACCAGTGGGTCAGGCAGGCCAAACAGCCCTGTGACCGGGACCTGGTCGACCTCGGGCTGCTCTCCAACATCTATGAGATCTGGGAAGCGTCCGGCTTCACCTACGGCGCCGACCGCATTCATCGGCAGCTGCGTCGTGACGGCATCCGGGTCGGCCGCAAGCGTGTCGAGCGACTGATGGCCGGCCAGGGCTGGCACGGGGCGTTCCTGCGCCGCGGCTGGCGCGGCGGCTCAACGAAGCAGAATCCCGCGCACACGCCGGCGCCGGATCTGGTCAACCGCCAGTTCACCGCGACCGGCCCGAACCGTCTGTGGGTCGCTGATGCCACCCGGATCCCGTGCGGCGAGGGCGTGTTCTGGCTGGCCGCCGTCCGCGACGTGTTCTCCCGCCGCATCGTCGGGTGGAAGACCTCCGACCGGTGCGATACCGATCTGATCCTGGCCGCCCTCGAGTACGGCATCTGGTCGCGTGACGTCCGCGACGGCCAGCTCATACATCACAGCGACAGAGGATCGAACTACACGAGTTTCCGCTTCTCACAGCGCTTGCAGGACAACGGAATCCGGCCGTCGATGGGGTCGGTCGGTGACTCGTTCGACAACGCGCTGATGGAGAACTTCTGGTCGACGCTGAAGATCGAACTGGTCTACCGAACGTCGTGGCGGACCCGCGATGAGGCCGAGAACGCGATCTTCGAGTATATCGACACCTGGTACAACACCCGCCGCATCCAGAAGGAACTCGGCTACCTCAGCCCGGACGAATACGAGTCCGCCTGGCACGCCCACACCGAGCCAGATA
This sequence comes from Catenuloplanes indicus, assembly GCF_030813715.1. Classification (NCBI taxonomy): domain Bacteria; kingdom Bacillati; phylum Actinomycetota; class Actinomycetes; order Micromonosporales; family Micromonosporaceae; genus Catenuloplanes; species Catenuloplanes indicus. The sequence goes on along the minus strand of NZ_JAUSUZ010000002.1, from coordinate 30,071 downwards.
ACCTCACCCCTGCCCCGACCGGAAGCAGGTAACCACCGCTCCGTCGAAACGGGGGGAACTCATCGCGCTGCCCCTGCCTGACTGTGGCGAATAGCACGATAAGCAGCACGACAAGAATGACCGGCATAGAGCAGCACGTCAGGTCGATAACAGTGGCCCAGAACCCGTCCGGCACGTCCATGCCTGACTATGGTCCGGCGGGCGCCCGGCATGCGATCGGCGCAGGTGTCGACCCCGACGCCGATCGAGGGCCAGAAGAGTCCGTAAGTGCCACAGTCTCTGACAATGTGGCACGTAGCTCTGCCAAAGACTGCGAAAACGGCTGCGTTCAGCCGCGCCCGTTCGCGGACTGCCGTTGCACCAGCCCACGCAGGGTCTCCAGGGACGCGTCCGGGCGCAGGATCGCCGTCCGCAGTGCCTGCAGCTCCGCCGCGAGCGCCCGCGCCTCCGCCGTCACCCGCTCGATCTGGACCTGCGCCGCCTGCATCTGCTCGCGGGCGGCACGCGCCTGCGCCTGCGCCGCCTCAGCCTGTTCCTGCGCCGACTCGGCAGCCTTCTCGAACTTCGCGATCCACTCCATCGCCGTGCCGGTGATCACCTGCGCCGCGTCCGCTTTCGACTTCCGGCGGGAGAACATTGCGTTCAGCAGCGCCCCCAAACCGCCCAGGCCGCCGATCGCCGCGACCAGGATCAGCACCCACCCCGTCGGGCCCGTCACCGGTCACCGTCCTCGACCAGCAGCGGCACCGCCTCCACCCGCCCGGCCCGGTCGATCCTGCGCAGATCCAGACCGATCTGCCCGGCGCGCGCCCACGCCCCGCACGCGATCGCCGCCGTGAAACCCCCGGCGACCAGCGCCGCCATCCCGGACACAGTGAACACCGCGATCACGTACATGGTCACCCCGCCCGCGAGGAGCAGTATCCCCGCCATCTCCACCCGCAGCCCGGTCTCCACGCTCCCGCGCCACCACGCCCCCAGCAGGGCAACCAGGCCTGCGGCGGCCAGCATCACCATCCACACCGTGATCAGGCCGTGCGGCATCGTCTGCGACGCCGACCGCGGTACCTCCCGCGTCACGGCCAGCACCACCCCGACGAACACCGTCGCGACCAGGATCGCCGCCTCGAACGGGTGCCGGCCGGAGGTGACCTGCACCGGGCGGCCCGTCACGCGGCCGGCCCGTCGAGCGAACCCAGGACCCTGCGGATCGCCATCTCCTGCGCGTCGGCGAGCATCTCCGGGGCGACCTGACCGGCGAGGTGCTGGCCGACCGCGGTGACGAGCAGCGGCGCCAGCTCCTGCGCGATCTGGGTGCGCATCGCGTGGAGCGCCTCGATCTGCTGCGCGGCGCGCAGGTCGACCCGGGCCAGGATCTCCTGCGGGGTCAGGCCCTTCACCGCGGCCAGGATCGCCTCGTCCCGCAGGCGCTGCCGGTTCGACTCCGCCGCCCAGTCCTGCGCCATCGCGAGCAGCAGCTGCAGCGGCGACCCGGCCGCGGGCGGTGTCACCATGCCCGCCGTGCCGGCGCGGCTGATCAGCCAGTCGCGGAGGTTCGACACGTCCGCGAGGACGTTCCCGACCGTCCGGTTCGGGTTGCCGGTCCTGTTGGCCAGCCGATCGGTCTGCTGCATGTCTCCCCCGGAGGTTGTGCTGGTGGTTGTGGTGCGGGCCCGCCACGCCGCCAGAGACTCGCCGGACAGCACCGACATGACGCGGGGCGCAAGCTGCGGATGAGCCAGGAAACGGCGGATGAACGAGATATGGAGATGCCAGAGGTGCGTCGCGTCGCGGCCCGGGTCCGGTCCGGCGTCCGCCCCCACGCCGAGCGGGCGGCCACCGACCAGGACGTAGCAGTACACCGACCGGTTGTCCTTCGTACCGATGAACTCCCGGATGATCGGATGCCCGTCGATGTACAGCCGCTCATCCCTCGCCCGCGCCGCCACATCCAGCCGGCCGGTGTACAGGCGCATCGCCGCCGCGGACATCGTCAGGTCGATCGCCGCAGCCTTGTCCTGCGGCCCCTGCCGATCGGCCGCAACATCCCCGACGGAGTAGTCGCCGCCGGGTAGGGCCAGCCGGTAGTTGTGGTAGCCGGGCTTCGCCGCGTAGATCCCGCCCAGGAGAGCGGTCGGCTCAAGCGCATCGAACCGGACCCAGATCTCCCAGACCTGGTCGGTGATCCGCTGCCGGTTCGGATTCGGGACCGCCATCAGACCTCGCCCGCCTCAGGCAGGCAGATCACGTCAAACAGGTCGCTCTCCGCCGCCGCGATCGCGGCCGCCTCGGACAGCCACCGGTTGTCGCCGGCGTGCCCGCCCGGGTCGACCCGCCACACCCTGGCGTGTCCGTCCCACCGGTAGATCCACACCATGTGGCGGGGTTTGTCACCGAGGACGAACCCGCCCGGGAACCGGGACAGCTGCACGCGGCCGTGCAGCGGCCCGCCCTCGCATATCGCCTCGAACACCCGGCCGGTCACGACGTCAGGCTCCGATACCAGGACACCTCGAGCGTCGTCGTGAACGTCGACGTCTCCGATCCGGTGCCGAGGATGTCGACGTTCCCCGTCGTCGACTGGTAGGCGCGCATTTCGATGTAGTCCAAGGAGCCGTTGCACTCCACCAGCCGCGACACCGACTGGCTGATCGAGATCGCGGACAGGTTCGCGATCCGTGACGATGCCGCCAGGTCGGTGCCGTTCCGGGCGATCAGCACCCGCCGGTCACCGCCGGCAACCCCACCCCACCACAGGTTCGCCGTCACCAGGTACACGCCCGGAACGGACGGTGTGATCCGGGACGGGTTGACGGTGTTGCTGTGAAAGTTGTGGGTGTCGAACACCTCGAGGGTGGCGCCGCCGAACGACACCACGACCGTGCCGGACGGCACGTTGTGCACCTGGTTCGCGCCGAGAATGAGGCGCGTGACTGGCTTGTCCGCGATCAGGTTCAGGCGGGCCGGTGTGAGTTTCTGGCCGGCAAGGAACGTGGGCACGGCGGGACCTCCTCACGATGCGAAAGGAACCCCGCGCGGCAGGGAAAGAAGAGGCGGTCAGAGAGGCAGGTAGGCGGGCTCGGCCACGTCCACCGGCGTGCCGGCCGGGTGCGCGGACGCGGTCGTGCCGTTCGCGCCGCGCGCCGTCAGGGTGATCGTTTGGCTGGCCCCGGCCGGGGTGCTGGCGCCGGACGCGACGACCTGTTCGGCGCCGACCTGCAGCGTCAGCGGGTAGTCGGCCGGGTCCTGCGTCCACGGCACGCCCGCGTTCGTCACCACCATGGACAGGCCCACGACGGTCAGGCCGCCGCCGGCGACCACGCACCCGTCGGTCGCGGGCCGCAGATCCCCGTCCAGCTCGGCGACATCCCACGGCCCGTACGGCGAGCACGTGGCCCGCACCGACCAGGTCGTGGGCGCGAGCGTCTCCGTGTACCCGTCCAAAATCTGCGAGATGACGCCCGCTCCGGTGACGGACGCCGGCGGGTTGGTGCGGTCGATGCGGGCGCCGATGTCCAGGCCCAGCCATGCCGTGATCAGGCCTGGGTTGGCGACCAGGTCGATCGGGAGTTCCGGGTAGCGAACGTCATCGACGGTGCCGAGCCGCACGTCCCAGGAGGCGTGCAGGGCGGCGTCGGTGTCGTAGACGAGGTTGGACTGCCGGCTGTCGGCGTACCGGCCGTTCGCGGCGATGTGCGCCTCGTCCTCGTAACGGCCCTCGGACCCGCCGACCCGGGTCACCGTCGCGTCGTTGACGAGCCCCTGGTCGTCCCAGACCGGTTTCAGGACGTCGGCCTGCCCGCCGGACGCGACCCGGTACTGCGCCAAGTCGATGACCATGGACGGGGTCAGGTTGTAGCGGGCGCCGCGCGGCAGGTATGCGAGCGCGAAACCCTTCTCGTAGCGGATCCCGCCGTCCGTTGCCGCGCAGTCCGCGAGCAGCTCCAGCAGCGTCGCGTCCGCTTGCGCGCCCATCGGCGTGCCCGTTCCCGCGTCCAGCACCGGCGTGACGACGACCGGCACCCCCGCCTCGGCGCACAGCCGCGCGACCCGGCGGTGTGCTGCTTCACCGGCCCACGCCTGCCACACGTGCGCACGCTGCCCGGTGTCCGGGTCGAGGTAGCTGTCGGCGGTGATAGGGATGTTGCGCCCGTCCCACACCTGCACATGCCCGGCCGCCCACTGCTTGCCCAAGTCGTTGGACGCGGCGTTGTTCACCACGCTGCTCGGGTTGATGATGACCCGGTCGATGCGGCCCAGCGTCCCCGCGATCGTCTGCGACACGAACCCGGACGTCGCCGAGTCGCCCTGCCACAGCCGGATGTCCACGTTCCCGCCGGACTGGATCGCGTCGATCTGGTATTGGGCGAGCGTGGTCGAGATGAACCCCTGGAACGCCCCGGCCAGCACGTCCTCGCCGGTGTAGAACCGCAGCTCCGAAAAACCGGAGTTCAGGCTGACCAGCACCCATTTTGTCCAGGTGCCGTGCGTGAACCGCAGCTCCATCATCGGAATGTCCGCGCCGAACCCCGGCGCCCACACCGCGGCCAGCATCCGGACCGCCCACTCCACCGGCGACGACGTGCCGCGCCGGGCGGTGCCGGTCAACCGGCCGCCCTGCGACAGATCCGCGATCGGCGCCGTCCCCCACCGGCGCGTCGACGGCACGGGCGGCGGCGGGTCGTACCCGGCCCAGCCGACCGGCAGGGACCCGGGTGTCATCGCCTGCGCGTCGTCGAGCGCGGACGCACCCCGGGTTGAGTCGGAGGCGTCCTCGAGCGGCCAATACCCGACCAACGGTTTGCCGGCGGCGCGGTACTGTTCGGCCGCGGCCCGGATCGGGGACCGTGCGGGCGGCTGGCCGCGCTGCAGGCGCCGGGAGACACCGGAAATCCGGACGCGGACCTGGGACCAGGTGGTGCCGCCCGCGGCGGGCAGGATGGTGGGCTGCCAGTCGTCGGCGTACCCGGCCAGCCGCGTGCTGAACGGCACGAAAGCGACGTCGTCCCAGAACATGCCGGGCAGCGCGGTGGCGGTGTTCGTGATGCCGGAGCGGATGCCGTGCCCCAGGCCAGCCTGCGTGAACACGGTGTCCGTCGCCGACGCAGTCCACACCGCCGGCTCCGCGCCGGCCCCGGCCCACACCTTGATGTGCAGGTCGGGTCCGTCGACGCGGCCGTGCAGGTGCAACGGCATGCCGGGCGTGTACGTCAGCCCGGAGTCGACCGACGCAAGGGTCGTCTCCACGCCGGTGACCCGGCGCAGCAGATCGACCCACACGGCACCGGACGCGGCGATGACGCGGGCGCGTAACTGCAGGTACGAGTTGGCGTCGGCGATCCTGGCGGCAAACCCGACGTTGCAGGCGCCGTCCGTCGGCATCCCGTCGAGGGTCACCGTGCCGTACAGGTCTACGTCGTCGGCGTCCATCTGCCGGTACGAGATCCGGTAGTGGTTCGCGGCCTGGACGCGGTGCACACCCTGCGCGCCGGTCAGCGCGAAATCCGTGGCCAGGTCGTAGGGGACGGTCGCGACCCACGCCCACGGCTGCTCGACCGTGCCCCACGCGGACGCGCCCGCGGCCGGCCGGTCGAAGTCGTCGACCACATCGGCGGTGTGCGGGTAGACGCGGAGCCGTGCCGGGACGGCCCGGGTGATCGTCCACGGTGAGCCGGGATTCCGCGGCGTCAGCCAGCCGTCGGCGTTGGTCAGCTCGACCTGCCCGGACTGCGCCGCGGCCTCCGACGCGCCCGGCGACACACCACGGGTGATCGAGATCGGGGTGGCCATCAGCCGCGGCGTGAGGTCGGTGAACGTCCAGGTGTGCGGCTGCGCGGTCAGGTTCGCGCCGAACGCCATCTCCAGTTGCGCGTCAAGCGGCGCATCCGGGAACGGCGTGCCGGACCGGGACGTTGCCGGGGTCACGAACAGCGGCATTCAGCTCACCGCCCTACGTCGCCGTGAACATCTGGTAGCTCTTGATCCGCCACCGGTTGTCGGTGGCGTTGTAGACCGCGACCACCTCCGCCGTTGACCCGGACGCGATCGCGGACACGGTCACCGCGGGCGTGCCGGTCGCGATGACGAACCCGCCCGCGCCGGTCGCGAATGTGGGCGTGCGCGCCCCACCGGACGCGATCAGCCGCCACGTCGCTTCCTGGCCCGGTGTCGGGTTCGTCGGTGCGCCGATCGTGCGGTTCGCGGTCAGCGCCACCGAGAACACCGATCCCAGCGACGCGTCCGTGGCGACGGTGGCGGCGTCGGTCAGGCCGATGGCCGGCGACTGGGTGGTCACGCCAGGGCCGACCTTGAGGACGGCAGCGACCGTGCCGGGCCCGTCGTAGACGATGTCCCGGACGACGGCGAATGAGTCGACGTCGGCGTTGACGGTCGTGCCGGTGTCGGCGTAGATACTCATCGGGCCGATGATGTTCGGTTTGCGGCTGTAGCCGTTGTCGTCGTCAACGGCGGTGATCGTCGCCGACGCGGGTACGTAGATGAGGCCGGTGCGGACCCGGCAGTCGTAGCCGTCCAGGTCGGCGAGCGTCGCCCCGTTCCGGACGGTGACGTGCACGAAGTCCACGTCGATGTCGTACGCAGACGGGCCGACCAGCAGTGACGTCGCGAACTGCTCGACATTGCAGTTGGCGAGCCGCATGTGGGAGGTGTTGCCTGCGCCGTCGAACCGCCACGCGACCGTGCCGGTGTTCGCCGGGTCGGCGATGCTATGACACGTCTGCCACAGAATCTGATTCATGTTTCCGGCGGTCGACGTGCACGCGTACGCGGTCCCGTTGTTCCCGACGATCTCCACGAAGCACCGATCGAACGTGGCATCACCCGCATTGAATTCTGCGGTCAGGTTTGCCATGCGGATGCCGTTACCGGTCCCGCCCACCTCAACGTTCGCGCACCGGAACCGGAACACGTTATCGAGGTCCAAGCCCCAGCCGGTGTGGGTGCCGTTCCACGGGCCCTTCACCTGCACCCGCTCGATGCTCGAAAACCAGGCGCTGCGGTACACCGCGGCCGGGGTCGTCGAATGCGTGGCGGTGATCCCGTCGGATGCGCCCGTGACGGTCAGCCCCAGGTCGGAGATGTGGCAGCGGACTGCCTTCCGCAAGTCCAGGCCGGCGGTCACACCGGCACCGACAGCGAGCGTGGTATTCGACGGGCCCGCGCCCTGAAGGTAAATCTCGCCCTCGACGTCCGCGTCATCCGAGCCCTCCAGGAGCACGGTCGCAGCGAGGTTGAACGTGCCCGCGGTCAGCAGCACCCGGCCGTTACGGCCGACCGCGTTGATCGCCGCCTGGATTTCGACGTTGTCGGCGGTCCCGTCGCAGTTGTAGTCGCCCGTGATCCCGGACCCGGACGCGGCCACGACCTTCGTGTTCGGTAGTACCGCCGAGCCACCACCGCCGGCGGCCGGGGTTGCCCACTTCACGCCCGCGGTGACCGCCGAGTCCGCAGTCAGGACCTGCCCATTGCTGCCGACGCCAAGCCGGGTGATCGCCGACGACGTCCGGACGACCAGGTCACCCTTCGTCGTCAGCGTCGACTCGGGGATGCCGGCACTGCCCCCACCGCCACCGGACGTGCCCGGCAGCCGGTAGCGGCTGCCGGTGACCGGGTCCTGCAGCCACAGGTCCGCGGTGTAGCCGTCGGGGCCGAAGATCAGCACCCGGCCGGCGGCGTCCGCGGTCACCACCGACACGGCACCACCCGCGACGGTCTGCAGGTCGGTGATCTGGCTGCCGCCGGTCCGGGCCGTCCACGCCGTCAGCGACGTGCCGGGTGCGAGGACGGGCACCGTGTACTGGCCGATGACCTGCGCCGTCACGACCACGTCCGCGGCGGCACCGCCGTACAGAGTCCGGGCCACCGGCTACCTCCCGCTTCCGAGCGCCGCCTGGGTGTTGCCGCCGTACCGGATCCGGATAAGGCCGCGGAATGCGTCGAGCACCTGGTCGCCGGTCGCGTCGGCTGCCCACGCCAGCAGCGGAGGTGGGGGCGCGGACAGGGTCATCCCGGCCGAGAACGCGGCCTCCGCCTGGGCGTAGATGCCGTACGGGTCAGCGACGATCGACGACGAGATCTGCTCGGAGACGCCCCCGAGTTCCGTCCCGAGCTGCCCGCGCCGGGACGCGATACCCGCGATGAGGCCTTCCATGATCGCCGCGCCCTCGGGGATGAGGAGCCGGCGGTCCTTCTCAATCGGGCCCTTGTTGTCCTTGATGAACTGGCCGACGCTGCCCAGATACGAGCCCAGGCTGCCGATCATCGACCGGATACCGGAGATCAGACCGGAGACGATCGCCTGACCGGCGCCGTACAGCAGCGACCCGACCTGCCCGAGCCCGGACGTCACCCTCGACCGCAGGCCGGCCGCGGTCGACGACAGCGATCCGGACATGCCGGAGATGCCGTTGCGCAGGCCGGTGACGAAGTCCCGGCCCTTCTGCACCAGCACCGCTCCGGCGTTACCGACCGCGTCCCGGATCCGGCCCGGGATGGTGCGGGCGGTCGCACCCAGCGACCCGAACATGGCGGTCAGGCCGTTGAGCAGGCCCTGGATGACATCCCGGCCGATCTGCGTGAACACCCGCGACGGCGACGCGATCCCCAGCCCGGACTTGACCTTGCCGACCAGGCTGTCCGGGCCTTGCCACAGCTTCGAAGCGATCCACGACCCGACGTCCGCGACCGCTTCCCAGCCTGCTTTGAGGCCGTCCCAGATCGCGCCGCCGACCTCATTCGCACCGGACTTGACCGACTCGCCGATCGACGACCAGTCGACGGCGAACAGGCCCTTGATGAGGTCGTAGAACGGCTTCATCGGACCGAAGATCAACGCAGAGATCGGGCCGAGCGGCGCCAGCGCGCCATACAGCTTCAACGCGAAGCTGACCACGTTCCCGACCGCGTTCGCGAAGTTCTTGAAATCCTCGATGTATCCACGGATCGTCGACCGCGTCTGCGGGTCCCTCAACGACGTCGCCAACTCATCGAGAAAGCCCTTGAACTGCTTGAACGGCGAGTCCTTGTCGGTCTGCTCGGAGCCTGCCAGGATCGCGAAGAACGAGCCGAGGATGCTGCCGACGTCTACGGCAATGTCCTTGAGGTCGTTGAAGTAGCCGGCCGCGTCCACGAAGAACTGATCCAGGCGGCCATCCGCCACCATCGCATTCACCTTGTCGGCGAACTGCTGCAGCCCAGATGCGATGGCCCCGCCGACCGCGTCGATGAACGGCTTGCTGGCCGCGGCGAGGTTCCCGAATGCCGTGGTCAGCGGCCCAGTGATGACCGTGCCGATCTTCTCCAGGTTCGCGCGGGCGGTCTCCGCCGCCATCCCGATGTTCTTGATGAATGCGGGCTCTGAGATCGTCCTCGCGAGGTTCTTCGCCAGCCGGTTGAACGTGTCCGCGAAGCTGCCGAGCGTGGTCCGTAGCTGTGGCAGCCACGCGTTCGCCAGCTGCGTGACCGTCGTGCCGAGCCCGGCGAACAGCCTGTTCTGCACGTCGAGCCGCAGGGCCTCGAACGCCGGCTTCAGCGCCTTGATCGCGTCGACGAACTTCTGCGCCTCAGGCGCCAACTTGATCGTGTCGTCCAGGACGCCGCCCCCACCGCCGCCACCCGCCGCAGCGGCACGCTCCTTCGCCTGCGCCAGCGAATCCTGCGCCGACGCCAGCGAGTCATACGACGCCTTGACAGCGTCGTTTGCGCTGATCAGCCGGTCCTGCGCGTCAACGATGCCGTTCGCGGCGTCCCGGACAGCTTTCTGCGCGTCCTTCTGGTCACGCAGTGCCTGCACGACCTCGTCGGAGCCTTCGACGCCTTTCTTCGCCGCGTCGGCGTTCTCCTCGCCGAGGTCCGCAACCTGGTCGGCTGCCTCCTCGACGGCGAGCTTCGCCCGCTCGTACCGCAACTCCGCGTCCGCGATCAGTTCCGGGTTGAACGTCGTCTGTGCCGCGGCCAAATCACGGGCCGCGTCACGCAGCTCAACCTGCGCTTCCTTCTCGTCCAGGACCGCGCCGCGCAGCGACCGGCCCAGGTCATCGATCCGCTCCGCTGCGATCTTGCGCGCCCGGGCGACTGCCTCCTGCGCCCGCTTCTCGGCCGCGAGCGCGTCGGTGTACGACTCCTGCGCCTCTACCAGGCCCCGCTGCGCCGCCTGCAAACCCCGCGACGCCGCCGCGATCCCCCGCCGAGCCGCCTCCACACCGCGCTCCGCCGCGGCGATACGACGCGCCCGAGCAGCCTCGGACTCGCCACCGCCACCGCCACCGCCGCCGCCACCGCCGGGCTTCTTTTTGAAGGCGTCGGCAATACCGCTGAACCCGAGCTTCAGCGTCGCGAAACCCGCTGCCGCGCCGGCCACCAGGCCCGGCAGCGACGCCAACGCACCCGCCAGTGAAAAGACCAGCGGCACCGCCGCTGACGCCGCGAACCCGATCGCCGCCACCGCCGCTGCAGCGATCGACGCCGCCGTAGCAGCAGCTCCGACAAGCTGCCCGCGCTGTCCCACATCAGACAGGCCCTGCGCCGCGTTCGCCGCCCCCGACGCAATCCCCTGCAGCGCAGACGCCAGGCCTGACAGCAGGCTGCCACCACCGCCGCCGGCCTGCGGCTGCACCTGGATCTTCGCCTGCACGTTCCGGGACGCCGCCGCGACCATCGCCCGCAGGCGTGCCTCGTACTCCCTGCGCCCAGCCGGCTCTGTCGGGACCTCCGCCTTCAACGTCTGCTTGATCAGCGCCAGTTCCGCGCCGAGCTGCTGCCGGACACCCGTGGTGTCCGCACCGACAGGGATCTTCGCGTTGACCGTCCGGGCCAGCGCCCCGACCTGCGTCGACACCTCGCGCCGGAACTGCTCCAGCACCGGATCAACCTCGACCGGGACCTTCGGCACCCGCGTCGAGCGAACCTTCTCACCGATGCCGCTGGTGTCGAAGTCGGGCGTGACCTTCACCTTGAGCGGCTTGTTGCCAAGCGAGGACCGAATCAGCTTGTCGAAGTCGAGATCCTTGAACGCCGCCTCGACCTTGGACTTCAAGTCCTTCGCGAGCTTGGAGACGTCCGCTTGGACCTCGACACTGACTTGCCCGACGCTGAGCGGAGCCGTCACGGGGACACCCCCGCCCGCGTCTTACCTAATGTGGCCCAGCGCCCTCAGTCGGCGCTCCAGGTCCGCGCGCGCATCAATGCGCGACTTCCGTGACTTGCCGTCAGGGATCGGGATCAGCTTCGGCTTGCTGCCGCGTTTACCGCCGCCGCGCTGCCAGTTCGCGCCCTGCAGCGTGAACAGGATGTTCCGCAGCAGGATCTCCCCGAGCCCCCACGGATGGCGCTCGCCGGCCAGCTTGCGGTGCAGCGCCGATTCATGCGGGAGCCCGCGGATCAGGTCGAGGAGTTCGCGCGCCGACCAGCGGTCTTTTTTGCGCGGGGATGCGAGGGCTTTGCGGAGCCGGACTCCGTAGAAGCGTTGGAGGTCTGCGCCGATTTCGGCTCCGTGCTCTCGGAGGAGTCCCCGGAGCCCGACGATTCCCCCACGCTCACACCCGAATGGTCCAGCCACTGCGAGAACAGCCGGGTCAGTGCCCGGGACGGCTTCTGTACTCGCTGCCACGCCTCACGCTGCCCCTCCGGCAGCATCCGCGGGAACAAGGCCAGGATGTCGTCGATGCTGAACTCGTCCTTCTGCTGAATCTCCAGGACGATTTCGATGTCCGCGTCCTCCATGTGCGGCAGTTCCCAGGTGCGGCCCGCCCACCGGAACTCGAACGGCGTGGCGCGCTCCGCGGCGTAGACCGCGTCGAGGTCGAACACGTCGTCAGCCACGGCCGCCCACCGCCTTCTTGACGGCGTCGGCCACGACACCGGACGGCGTCCAGCCGGGGATCTTCTCTCGGGGGTCCGGCACCGACGGGTCACCCCACGTCGTCTGCGGCTTCTCCTTCTTCGTCGTCACGCCCTGCCCAGTCAGGGACTCGCGGACGGCCTCGGCCAGTTCGCCCGGAGGCGGTGCCTCGGCAGACGGAATGATGTCCTCGTACCCGCCGACTTCGATGACGTGCGCGGTGGCGAGCACGTGGACGGCGCCGGCCAGTTGGGCCAGTTCGGCGAACTCCGCCGTGTCGTCGCCGGTCCAGCCCGGTCCGGTCTGGTCGATGAGCAGCGCCCACGGCTGGGTGCCGGGCTCGGCGGGCGGGAGCATGAGGATCTGCAGTCGTGCCATGCGCGGGTCTCCTTGCGGTGCGCGGGCCTGAGGTTGAAGGTGCTGGCGGCGACCCGCGCGGAAGCCGCCAGCACCGGCATGTGGGGTCAGAGCGCGAGGTCGTCGTCCAAGATCCAGCGGTAGGCGACGTTGCCGAACTCGTCCGGGTACGCGTTGAGGGTCATGCCGTACAGGGTGATCTCACCCGACGACCAGGTGCTGTCCTCGCGTTCGGTGACCTCGCCGCGGGGGACGTAGATGCGCTGGGCGCGGTTGCCGTCGATGCCGTGGAGGACGAACTGGCGAACGTCGGTGACGGGCGGCTTCTCCGCGATCGACAGGCCCTCTGCCGTCTGCGTGATCGTCGAGCCTGACCAGAACAGGCCGGCTACCTGAAGGTTCGTCTCTGCGGCGGCGAACTGCCACGTCTTGGTGTATTGGCCGCGGATCCGGCGGGCGAGCGCGGCGCCCTGCCAGATGAACACATCGGTGACGTCCTGGGACGTGGCTTCGGTGATGCCGTCCTCGCCGATCGCTCCGAGTTCCTTGAAGTTCACGTGGAGCGGCGTGGATGCGTCGGTGGGGGCGGTGGCGGTGACGCCCGCGTCGGTGCAGTACACGGCGCCGTTGACGTAGGCGCGGATCAGGTCGATGTCGACCGCCATGGTCTCTCCTCTTCAGGGCAGCAGGAAGGCCCGGCGGTCGCGCCGGGTGGACGGGTGGTGTGGAGGTCAGGCGGTGCGGAAGGCCAGCAGCTTCAGGTCGGCGTGGTCGACCTGGACTTCGATCGAGGACCCGTAGCGGGTGGTGTCGAACGGGCCGATGTAGCGCGAGGCGGTCGCGGGTACGGGGACGGTGCGCGCGGTGATGGGCTGCCCGTCGACGGAGCCTTGAAGGTTGATCGTGACGGTGCGAGGGGTGGCCCCGTTGTTCCGCGCGACGATAAAAGTCGATCCACCGTTCGCGATGGAATGCCCGTTCACCGGATCACCGTTGACCTCGGTTGCCGGCGCGACCCCGGCCTTCGTGATGGCGGTGACGGGTACGGCGACGCGCGCCATGGCTACCTCCGGGCATGGTGAGATGGCCGCACCCGGGGCGGGTCGGCTAGATCAGGTGGTGAAGGTCAGGCGGTCATGCCGTGCACGAACACCCGGTACGTCGCGCCGCGCCGAAACGCCGTCGGGTCCGGGCGCCACGCGGGCGCGGTGATCGTCTGCGTGGCCTGCACGACGACGCCGCCCGCCACGTGCTGCGGCAGGTGGAGCCGCACCTCGGATCGGACGCGTTCGGCGACCTGCCGGGCGTTGTCCGCGATGCGCGCGTACACGTCGATGTCGACGATCGCCGCGTCGAGGGTGAGCCTGGTGTCGCCGTCGCCGGTCCGCTGGATGTGCACGAGCGGCGCCGCGAACTGCCAGTTGTCCGGCAGGCGCGGGTCGGTCCACATTTTGGTGCGCAGCCAGCCGTCGAAGCGGACGGCCAACCACTCGGCGAGGAGCGTCTCCACGTCGGCGTGGGTCGGGGTGGTCATCGGCCACCGCCGTACTTGATCGCCGCGTTCCGCAGCAGGTGCAGCGCCGGGGTGCCGGGGTGACGGACGCGCTGGACGGGGTGCCGGCCGCCGGGCCAGGCGAGCGCCTTCTTGGTTTTGGGCTCGATGACGTGCGGACGGGAGCCAAATTCCAGGACGGCGGAGTGCCGGGCGCGCGCGGTGACCCGCACCGTCGCCGTCTTGGCCGGCACGCGGTCGCGGCCGATCTTCCGCTTGTACTCGCGGGTGTCCTCGGGTGCTTCGGCTTCGAGACCGAACCGGATCCGGTCGGCGCGGTGCTCCAGCTCGCGGAATATGAACTCGGCGCGGCCGACGGCGGCGATCCCGGCGCGGTTGGCGGTGAAGCGGGCGCGGGCCATCACACCTCCAAGATCAGAAGTAGGAGTCGCCCCACGGGACCGGTGCCGGCATGGACCACACCGGCATGACCGGCCCGGCCGCGGTCTCCCCGGTCTCCTCGTCCACGCCGCGGACCAGCTCGTCCAGACGGGCCAGCGCCTGCCGTTCCAGGTCCAAGGCGCGCTGCAGCGAAGTCGGGTCGGTGTCCGGCTGCCCGCGCTCGATCGCGGCGGCGACCAGCATCGCCACGACCGTGGACGCCGCCTCGTGATGCGTCTCGGTCAGCCTCGGCACCCGCACCGACACCAGCGACGCCTGGTCGAGGATCAGCCGATCCACCTGCTGACCCGTCGGGCGCGTGTTCGGGCCCCAGCCAGGGTCGTACGTCTCCCCCGCCGCCGAGTGCACGGCCGGGTCGACGTTGAGCGTCCGGCCCGGGATGTAGTTCGCGACCCGGGACCGGCCCGGCAGCCAGACCGCCCCACCCGCGGTCGGCGAGGCGAGCACGTACACCTGCTGGGCTTCGACACCCTGCCCGGTGCCGGTCACCGTCCACGTCAGCACCCAGCCACCAGGCGCGTCGTACGTGACCGGCTCTGCCTGCCACAACTGGCCATCGGTGCCGGCCAGCTCCACCGCGACCGGCACGGCGAGCGTGGTGCCGTCCGGCCGGGTCACGGTCAGCGCCGCCGCCGTACCGCCGTCGAACGGCGACACGGTCAGGCGCGGTACGTCGGTGTCGCCGACCACGATGTCGGTCACGGGGCCCCCTCGGAGGTGTAGGCGTGCAGGCGCCGCCGGCCGGTGTCCGCCACGAGCCGGGCGCGGGCGGTAGATGCGGTCAGGCCGGGCCGGATGAGGACGGCGACGAGCCGGCCGGGCTGGAACACGTCCGGAACGGCGGTCACCAAAAGCAGGGTCGCGGCGGAGAGCTGGGCTGCCGCCCCGCCGACGAGGGTGCCGCCCGCGCCGAGGTGAGAGCCGGCGGTGAGGGTGATCGCGCCTACGAGGCCCCGGCCGGCGGTCGCTTCGAGTGCGCTGGCCGCGGTGAGGAGCACCGTGCTGCCGGCGGAGGTGTGCCCGTCTGCAGAGAGCGTGGTCGCTGCGGACATGACGGCCAGGCCGTTCGCCCCGCGCGTCCCGTCCGCGGCGAGGCTGCTGGCCGCGCCGAGCATGACGTTCGCGAACCGGGCGGGAACGGTTTCGGCGGTGAGCCCGGCGGCTGCCGCAAGCACGACTGCACCCTGCCCGGTGGCCACGGCGGCGACTACCAGGCCGCTGCTGGCGGAGAGCGTCGCTGCGGCGATCGCAGCTCGGCCGGCCGCCGCGGACAGCACGGAGGTGGCAGACAGGATCGCGGTGGCCGAACTGGACCCGGCGGTGTCCGCGGTCAGGGCTGATGCCGCCGAGAGCTGGGCCGCGCCGGGCCGGATGCTGATTCCGCTGGCGGAGAACGTGCTGGCCGCGGATAGGAGTGCGGCTGCGGCGCGCGCCGGGATACCGGCGGCGGCGAGGCTGCTGGCTGCGGCCAGTGCCGCAGCGGCCGATGTGCCGCGCACGCCCGCAGCGGACAGCGCCGAGGTGGCGGAGAGCGTGGCCGCGCCGACCGTAGTACCGACACCTGCGGTGGTGAGGCTGCTCGCAGCCGACAGGATGGCGCCAACGTCCGCGCCGCTGCTGCCCGACACCGTGAGCGTTGACGAGGCGGAGAGCATGGCACCGGCGGCGGTGACGCGAGTAGCAGACGCGGCGAGTGTCGATGCCGCGGACAGTGCTGCTGCCGCCGATGCCGTACTCATGCCGCCGGCCGTGAGAGCCGACATCGCGGACAGCGTGACGGCACCGGACGCTACCCGGGTTCCTGCTGCGGTCAGGTGTGAGGCGGCGGAGAGTAGGGCGCCGACGATCGCTGTCGTGTCGCCTGCCGCTGTCAGCGACGATCCGCTGGAGAGCAGTACGGCGGCGACCGCCGTCCGCTGCCCGCCTGCGGCGAGACTGGACGCGGCAGAGAGCGTCGAGGCCCCGGCTGCGGTGCGCAGAGCGGCGGCGGTGAGGTTCGAGGTGGCCGAAAGGGTGGTCGCCGCGCCCGCACCGGCTGCCGCCACCGCGGACAGGCCGCTGGCGGCGGACAGAGTCGCCGCACCGGCTTGGGCGCGTACTGCGGCCGAGGTGAGGGACGATGCGGCGCCGAGCATGACCGTGCCGCCGGATGCTGCGGTCGCCCCGGCGGTAAGACCTGACGCTGCGGACAGTGCTGCGACACCTGGCGTGACCCGGACTGCTGCCACCGCCAGTGACGATGCCGCCGACAGCGCGGCCGCACCGGCCGCCGTTGCCGCGCCGCCCGCGGTGAGCCCGGACGATGCCGACAGTGCTGTGCCGGCCGGCACCTGCCGTACGGCGCCCGCGGTCAGCCCGCTCGCGGCGGACAGCGATACAGCGCCGGTGGTGCCGCGGGTTGCCGACACCGTGAGGCCGGACGCCGCAGACAGGCCGGCCGTGGCGGGCACGGCCCGGTCTGCCGCCGCCGTCAGCCCGGACGTCGCGCTCAGCGCAACGGTGCCGGCCGCGGTGGTGGCACCGCCCGCGGTCAGGCCGGAGGCGGCCGACAGGGTTGCGGACCCGGCGTGCGAGGCCGCCGCCGGGGTGTTGACGTTGTCGAAGTGGACGTAGTCGTTGGTGCCGGAGTCGCGGGCGCCTTCGAGGAGGATGCCGAGGCCGTTGTAGTTCGTCCACGACGGCGCCGGGCTTAGGCTGCGCTGGTTGGTCCAGGTTGTGCCGTCCGGTGACGTGTCCCAGTACAGGACGTTCGCGGCGTGCCGCAGCCGCCACCAGCGGTGCGCGACCGGGTCGTAGGGGATGAACGCGGCAGTCGGGTCGGAGTAGTCGACACAGTTCTGGAAGACGATGACGTTACTGACCGCGTCGTAGAACACGCCCGCGTAGCTGCCGAGCGTGTACATGGTGGCGGTGACGGCGAGCTGGGCGTAGACGGTGCCGGTGCTGCCGCCTGCGGCCGGGACGACCGGGACTTCGCAGTAGATGCTGGAATCCGCGAAATGCCAGCGCTGCGCCTGGTTGGCCGGCGTGGAGTAGACACCCGCGTACGCCGGGGTGCCCGCGGTGTGGGCGACCGGGACGCGGGCCTGGCCGGCGAGTAGGTCGGCGCCGCCGTACGGCCCGTCCCACGGCGGGTTCGCATAGATCAGCCCGGAGAACGCGTCGGTGAGCGACTGCGTGCGGGGGTAGAACAGCCCGTCAGCGCCGGAGAACTCGACCCAGCCGGGCGACGTGGTAACCGTTGTGCCGCCCTGAGCGAGGTCGGCGGTGCCGGTGTTGCCGTAGTGCAGGGTGCCGGTGTAGCTGGTCGTGACGGTGTTGTTGGCGACGTAGCCGATCTCGACGACGATCCGGTCCCCGACCTGAACGGCGACGTTCGTGACCGTCTTCGCGCCCTCGCCGCGGCCGGTCGCCGTGGTGGTGAACTCGGTCGCGCCGATGTTGTTCGTCAGCAGCGTGCCGCGGACCGTGTCCGTATCACCGGCCGTGACGAAGATGTGGACATGGAAGAAGTCGTTCGCCGCAGTGTTGCTCTCGAGGACGCCCGCGATCCACTGCACGGTCCCGGACAGCGTCCCGGCCGTAATCGCCGGATCCGAGATCCACCGGCCCCACAGCACGTCGAACGCGTTCGTCGCCGACGTCTCCGCGATCGCCGCGGTCGCCGCCGCGCCCTCGGGGACAGGGCTGAGGCGGCGGGCAAGCGTCGCCGCGGAGTTGTCCCAGGCGCCACGCTTCGTCGTCGGGGTGTAGCTGGCGGCAGCATTTCCCAGATACAACCTGGTGGCCATCGCCGACCCCCTACCGGAAGATCAGCTACGCGAGCGACGCGACGATCGAGGACGCCGAGAAGCTCAGCGTGTCCCCTGCCCCCACGGTCTTCGAGGCGGTGAGCGGGCCGGTCCAGATCCGGCGCGGGGTGCCGTTGCTGTCGTAGATGTCGATGCCCGTGACCGTCGCCGCCGGAAGACCCGTGAAGTTGATCGTGTTCGAGTTCGACGCCGACCCGGACGCCGCCGCCCCCATCGTGATCGTCTGCCGGGCGTACGAGCCACCCGTCACCTCGGTGCCCGCGGCGGTGTTCGTGCCGTTCGCGGTCAGCAGGGCGACACGGATCGGGGAGGTCGGCGCCACATACGCGGCGGTGGCGAACCCGGCGTCGATGTACCGGTTCGCTTCGGTTAGAACGAGATTATTCGGCACAGGTCAGCCCTCCACGGATGCAATGTCGGCCGGCGCGGTCCAGCCCGCCTGGTCCGGGCCAGTCCCGGTGGTCAGCAGGTGCTCGCGGAGCGCGTCGCCGCGCGGGTTGCCCTCGACGCCACCGACCCCGTCGAGCTGCGCGAGGCACACCTCGCAGTTGCGGGCGATGGCGCAACAATCCATATGAAAAGCGGCTTGCGTGTCGCCACCAAGGTCAATTACATGCCTTGGGTGATCATCGCTTGTCATGCAAATGGGGCAGGTCCGCACAGGGTTAGTAGCCATCTTCAGCCAGCCTCCATTGATACAATTTCCAAATGCCTGCAAGACTGATTACCTGCGGCGAATGCGGGGACGAAAAGCCGATCCATGCGCGCGGCATATGCCGGAATTGCTACAACCGGCTCCATCGGGCGAGACGACTCGGCAGACACCAGTTAGACCACCAGCCCGCCGAGGTCTGGATGTCCCTGCTGGACACCTCCGACCCCAGTGCGTGCTGGACTTGGCCCGGCCCACTAAACACGCATGGATACGGGCAGCTTTTCGGGAACAACGCCCACCGCTTCTACTACGAGCAGGCGAAGGGTTCAATTCCGGAAGGGATGCATCTGGATCACGTCTGCCACAACACGGATCCAACGTGCCCAGGCCGAGAGTGCAAACATCGCGCATGTGTAAACCCGGACCACATTGAGGCAGTGACGCCTCACGAGAATCAATTAAGGAGCCCGCATACGGCAGCCGGTAGATCGCGTCGGCAAACTCACTGCCGCAGCGGACACGAATACACCGAGGAAAACGCCTTATGGGTAGGCGGACGTCGATACTGCATAGCTTGCAAGGCAAAGAAGGCCCGAAGGGTGAGTCCGGCGAACGTTGCCGCCTAGTTCGGGGAGAACGCGAGCGCGCTGACGGTGCCTGCGCCGACGGCGATCGGGAGGACGCTCGTGTTCACGACGGTGACCTTGCAGCCGGTCGTCGTCTGCGAGCCGGGCTTCACGACAACGTCGAGCTTCCCGAGGATCGCGGTGCTGCCGGACAGCGACGGGAACACCTGGTAGCTGGCGGTCGGCATCGCGGTCTTCCAGCTCAGAGAGACCTCGTTCGCGCCGACCTGGAGCGCCGGCAGCATGGCCGGCTCCTCGGGGGCGGCCAGCCTCGCCGTAGCGGCCGGGCCAGTGATGGCCGCGAGTTGCACGAGGTCGGTCCAGGTGCCGCCGTAGGGCCGCCACTGAATCGCGGTGCCGTTCGACCGGAGTTCGACGGCCTGGTGCGCGGACATCCAATTCGCGACCGCCGTGGCGATCGCATCCGGCGTCGGGGTCGGGCCGGTCAGCTCCGACCACGACGCGAGCACCGTCCAGGCGTCCCCCGCGGTCCGCCCCTCAATACCCGATACTCCCCGGCGCAGTTCGGCATTCCGGCCGGCGGCGGGCGGATGCGCGGCCAGCCACGAGGCAACCGCGCTGTCGACCTGCTCCGGTGTCGGCGGCAGCCCCGGCTGGAGCTGGATCGCGGCGACCTCGGCCCGGAGCGCATCGAGGCCCTCCGCGAGCAGGCCAGCGTTCCGCCACAGCGCCTGCCGGTCGGCGAGCGACGCGGCCAGCGCCTGCTGGTACGACGTCGCCGTCACCTGCAAACCGGCGACCTCGGACTGCGCGGCCGTCGCCAACGACGACGCCGAGTCGGCGGTGGCCTTGACCGCCGCCAGCTCAGCCGACATGCCGCCGGCTGGCGGTGTCGGGTCGGCGGGAACGTCGCCGACCTCGGCGATCATTCCCAGGCCAGCCAGCCTGGCCACATCCGCTGACACCGCCTCGGCCGGCACCGGATCGCCCGCGTAGGCGAAAAACAGCTGTGGTCCGCCACCAGTCCAGCGATGCAAACCAACGCAGGCGGCAACGACAACGTATCGGGGCATGGCTCACCCCCGGTGAGGTAGGTGCTGGGCCGCCCCGCTACGGCCCAGCACTTCTTCCCCCGGTCAGGACTGCTGCTTGCCCATCTCGACGAGGTCGGCCTTGTCCTGCTTGACCAGCTCGTCGTAGTCGTAGCCCTTGCCGACGAGGTACTCGACGTGGACGTCCTTGCCGGCGCGGCCGTCCGGAGCGGCGCCGTCGGCCGGGAGCTTCGCCCGCGCGGCAGCGCGGCGCTCGGCGACCTCCGCCGCCGCCTTCTCGGCGTCGCTGGCCGGGCCGTTCGGGTTCGCGCCGACCGACTGACCGCCGGAGGGTGTCGTCGTGATCCCCTCGGGCACCTCGACGTCCTCCGCCCCGGACGGGAAACCGTCGGCGTTGAGGCCGCCGGTCGCTTTCTCGCCGACCTTCGCGACGTAGTGGTTGCGGAGCAGGTGGTCGAGGTTCGGGGTGTTCGCCGGGATCAGCGCACCCTTCTCGAACAGCCGCCACGAGACACCGGCCGCGTCGGCGATCTTCGCGTACGCGCACTCGGCGATGACCTGGAATCGGGCGTCGCTCATCAGCCCAGGCTCCCCGTGCCGGTGATCTCGATGGCCGCGCCCGGCTCGGTGACCATCGGGGCGGTGATCCGGCGGGCCTGGATGTCCCAGGCGTCCCGCGAGTCCACGCGGATGACCTTGAACTGGAGGCCGTTGTCCATCGTCGCGTAGCCCGGGTCGACCTCGGTCTCGTCGGCCATGCCGCCGAGCTCGTTGTCGTCGAACACCCACACCGAGTCCCGGGGCAGGTTCCCGACCGACGTCGAGATGATCCGGTACTTGCCGATGTACTCGATGTCCCCGCCGTAGATGGGGTTGTCGGTCGCCTCGCGGCGGCGCAGCGCGGCGATCGCCGGGTCGGTGACGAGCATCGCGTACTTCGTCGTCGACATCAGCAGCGTGTTCGGCCGGAAACCCTGGTTGAGGTCGACGACCTTCGCCGCGGCCTTCTCCACGTCCCGGAACAGCAGCGCCGACGCGTTGTCCCACGTCGCGGCGGCGGCACTCGTCGCGGTGACCAGCGAACCCATCGCGGACGTGGCGAGCCGGTCTACCTTCGTGATGATCGTGTTCGCGGCCTTGCGCAGCGACCGGTCGACCTCGTCACCGCCGTACACGGACCGCTTGATCTTCTCGTCGGTCAGCGGGGTCGCCTCACCCCACTTACTGACCTTGACCAGCATCGCGGTGCCGTCCGCCGGGCTGTCCCGCGGGTACTCGCCGCCGGGCGCGATCGACTCGATCGGCCGGGAGTTCACGATCGGCTCGCCCGTCTCGGCCATCGCGGCACCGCCGTTGGCCTTGATCTTCCGGGTGAGGATCTGGTCGGCGACGAACCGCAGATCCGGGATGCCGCGCAGGCGCCGGGCCAGGAACGTCGGGTTCCGCAGCAGGCGGTCGATGGTCAGGAGGGTGCCGGACAGCGTTGCCGCTGCCGGAGGGTAAGCGCCCGGCATCGGGGCTCCTTTCGGATCGCCCGGAGGCCGGGCACACGAAAGCCCGGCACGAATGACGTGCCGGGCTTGGAAGACGAGAGGTCAGTGCGGGCGGGAGGTCAGATCTCCATCCACTCCACGAGCGCCGTGTCGGCGGCCGTGGTGAGAGCGATGCCGAAGTTCCCGACGCCGGCCGTGGCGGTCTTCACCGCGCCGGCAGCGGCGGCGTTGATGCGGTCGCCCGCGGTGATGGCGCCGGCCGCGGTCGAGATGTGGACCTTGCCGCGCGGGTGGTAGGCGAATCGCTCGCCGCTCACGACGTCGTGAGCGGCGGTGCCGACGACGGCGTTCGAGTCCGCGCCGGCCGGCGCGACGGTGCCACTGCCGGACACGGCGAGGACCACACCGACGCCGTTCGTGACGGTGATCGTCGACGACGCGGTTGCGGTGATGACGTCGCGGTAGAGGAACTTCGGCTCGTACGCGCCCATGCTCAGGCCGCCTTCCGGGTCGGTGCGTCGACAGCGGACACGAGCTGCTCGTACTCGCTGTCGAGGGTGTCTGCGTCCGGCTCGGCCGGACCGGTGTGGCCGGATGCCATGACCGGCACCTCGGAGCCCTCACCACGACCGCCGAGGATGTCGGTGACCATCTCCGAGTCGCGGTCGTAGCGGTCCTCCCATGTGGCCCGGTCGGCGGGCTTGAGCCGGCCGGTTGCGAGCAGCCCGTCGAAGAAGCTGGCCTTGACGGTCTGCGCCGCGGAGGCCTTGATGGTGTTGAGCTCGTCGCGGACCTTCGCGAGCTCCTCCTTCATGACCTGGTTCGCGGCCTCAGCCTTCTCCGCCTTGTCGGTTGCGGCGGCCGACGCGGCGACCATCTCAGGCGTCGGCTGCGGCGAGTCGGCCTTCGACTTGAGCGCGTCGAGCGCCGTGAGCATCGCCTGCTCGTCGGCGTCGTCGGCCAGGCCGAGCCGCGCGCGCAGGTCTGCGTGCAGGGTGGACACCATGTCCTCCTCGGGTGTGGATGGGTCCGGCTCGGCGGCCGGCAGAATCGTGGGCTCGGCCGCTGCGGCGACCTTGCGGTTGCGTTTGTCGCCAGGCCAGTAGCCGTAGCGCTCGTGGAACCACTCCGACGCGATCCGCTTCGCGAACGCCGGATCGACCTTGGTCCGTAGGTGCTTGTAGAGATCCGTCCAGGACTTCCACTTCTTCAGCCCGGGCCCGTGCAGCCACCACGACTTCAGCGATTTCCCACTCCCGGCCGCGGCGGCGACCGCCTCGGCCTCGTCGAGCGGCTCGTCCGGGCCGGCGCTACCGATGAGCGGAATGTCGAGCGTCTGGCCGGCGAACGCGATCCGGAGCCGGTCGAACCGGACCGGGCCGACGCGCTCGGCCAGCGCGGCGAGCGCGTCCA
Organism: Catenuloplanes indicus; assembly: GCF_030813715.1. Classification (NCBI taxonomy): domain Bacteria; kingdom Bacillati; phylum Actinomycetota; class Actinomycetes; order Micromonosporales; family Micromonosporaceae; genus Catenuloplanes; species Catenuloplanes indicus. The sequence continues at coordinate 6,891 of NZ_JAUSUZ010000002.1, read as the reverse complement.
CGCCGTCGGCGTACCGGGCGGTCAGGTGCGGGATCCACGGCCGGTGCTGGTCCGGCATCGGCGCGTCGTAGAGCGCGCCGGCGACGAGCGAGTGGACGATGTCCAGCCACTCCCCCGACAGCAGCAACACCGCGCACGGATCACGGTCGCTGGCGTCGCCCGGGTTGAACAGGGCGGGAGCGAACGCCTCGGCCTCGATGACCGGCAGGCCGTTCGCCGCCGCTGACACCGCGTCGATGACGTCCTGCTGGCCGGCCACCCCCAGGTCCGCGGCCTCACCGAGATACGCCAGCGTGACATGCAGTTGCTCGGCCGGTTCGCCGCCGCCGACCGCGAGCCGCGCCGCGTCCTCAGGCGTCGGGATGAGCGCGACCATCGCGCCGGTGTGGACCTCGGCGGCGGCCTGCACACTCGACGAGCCGACCACCTTGTCCAGCAGTGCCCCGAGCTTCTTCAAGGCGGTGTTGTTGAAGTCGACGGCGGCGCTTCCGTCGTCCGGCTCCCAGTCGGCAGGCGCACCGGGCGGACGCAGTGACAGCGAATACCGCGGCCCGCTGTCCGTCATGACCGCCTGGTAGACCAGGTCACCCCACTCACCGGACACGACCCCGTCGGTCAGGTAGCTCTCGTCGAGGAAGTCGCCGATCTCGCCGTCGTTGCGGCGGATCGCATCCCGGACTTCGGCGAGCTCGGCCTGCGCCTCGGGGGTGAGCGGCTGCGGGTCACCCGTCAGTTCGCTGCGGCGGGCTTCGAGCGCCTGCCGTTCCGCCGACAGCGCCCCCTGCTTTTCCAGGCCTTGCGCGTACAGGAACGAGTAGGTGGTGGCGGTCTTCTCCTCACCCGGATGTGCGGCCAGGTACGCCTCGCGGTATGCCCCTCGTGCCTCGCCGGGTTCTGCCCGCGCGACCCGCTGACGGTCCTCGGGCCGCAGCTCTTCGATGCGGCGCTGGGCACGCTCCTGCTCCTGGTTCAGGCGCGACGACACGTCAGCAGACCGAACGTCGATCTTCTGGAGCTCTTTCTTACCTGCCGCGTTCAGACCCGGATACTGGGAGTTGATCAAGGCCCGTTCGCGTTTCTCCAGGTCAGAGCCGCGCTTCTCCAACGACTTCTGGTGCTCGGCGCCCTGACGGCCCATGTCGAGCATCTGCGGCAGCGCCGCGTGGAGCGCGCCGATTCCCGTCTCGTCGAGCACGGTGGTCCACTCGTCCTGATTCCCGGACCAGGGCTCGGAGACCTCGTCGTCGTCGCTGTCGTCGTCACTCTCAGCCGCATCGCTGTCGAGGTCATCGTCGCCGTCGTCGACCTCGGGCGGGTTGAGGCCGATGTGGAGGCGCCGGCCGGTCGGACTGTCGACCACGGCGACCTTCACGACACCTTCAGTGCCGTCAACCTGCGCACCACCGGCGAGGGTCTCGCCGTCGCGGAGCTGGATCCGGTCGCCGATCTTCAGTGAGTCCTTCAGCGGTGCGGCGGGCTTCGGCGAGCTTCCGCCCGCGCTGCCGCTGGACGAGCCGCTGCTGCCGGACCCGCCAGCAGTCCGACTGCCCCCGGATGAGGCCCCGCGACCTTCCGGTCCGTCGTTCGTGTCGACGCGGGAGAACCGGCCGCCAGCGTCGCGCTTGGTGCTGCCCTCGTCGAAGTCCTCGGCACGCCGGCGGGCCATGATGGTCACCTGCACGCGCTCGGCGCCCTCCGGCACGTCCGGATCGGACGCGGCCACGCCGAGCATCCCGGGCAGGTCATTCAGGTTCCGGATCGTCTTCACTGCCGGCGGCGTCACCCCGAGCAGTGCGACCGCGGTCAGCACGAACTTGTGGACGTGGCCGGCTCCGCAACGGTGGTTGTAGTTGCCCTCGATCGACCTCGACGGGTACGCGGCGGCCTGGACGGAGTGCAGCCACGGCAGCGTCACCTGGTCGCCGACGAGCGTGCTGCCGCCGTCGGTCGCACGGAGGTTCTCGAACCAGCCGAGCGCCGGTTCGCCGTCCCCGACCGCGAACCGGGCATCGGTGTGGCCCAGTTTCACGACCGGCTTGCGGATCGCCGGGCACGACTGGGCGTCAACGGCCGCGGCGATGTCCTCGGCGGTCGGCGTCCACGAGCCGGTCATGGTTTCCCACCGGCCGGTCCGGACGAGTTCGACGCCCTCACGGCGCGCGAGGTCGACAGTCGGGGCGGTCATGGATCACCCCGATCGTCAGGTCAGATGGTGCGCAGATCAGGCGTGTGAGTGCTCAACGCGCCTTGGCGGTCCAGTCCGCGGCGATGTGCCCGCGGCAGCGTCCGGGCCCGCCCTCGCAGTTGCGGTAGCCGCTCGCCGGGTAGTCGATGAGTGCGGCCCGTAGCGTCCGATACGTCTTGCCGTGGACGGCGTCGCAGGCGTCGCAGCGCTTCTCGTCCGCCCACTCCGACGCCCGGAACGTCGTCCCCTTCGGGGCTCGCTCGAGCACCGACAGGCGGCCAGCATGCTGGGCTGCGGACAGCAGGGCACCGAGCTGGTCGGCGACCATGCCGCGCTGCGCCGTCGACAGCGCATCCAGGTGCCGCTCGACGGCATCCCGGACCGACTCCGGGTCGGCGCCCGCGTGCTGCAGCGCGATCCGGCCAGCACCGGACGCATACCCGGCGGCGATGATGTGCGCGACCGCCTCAGCTGTCGCGTTTACCTTCGCCGCACCCGCGTCGCCAGCTCTCACGATCACGTCATGCGCGGCGGCCTCAGCCACCACACCGGCCGCGGCCTGCCGGGCGAGCTTCGTGCCGCCCTTGCCGAGCATCGCGGCCTGAGCTGCGATGACACCGGCGGACGCGGCGAGCTGCCCGAGTCGGGGCAGGTCACCGTCGGCGACCGCCGTCTCGGCCTGCGCGGCAAGTTCCGTCACGAGCGGTGCCGCGGTCTTCGGCCAGGCGGCCAGCAGCTCAGCGCGTGCCGCCTCCCACTGGGCCTGGATCTGCTCAGGCGTCTCCGGACGGGCCGCGGCCTGCACCGGGTGGCCGTCACCGAACAGGCTCATCTGGTCGGGGTTGCTGCGGCGGCGGGACCGCTGTGCAGCCTTAACCGGCACGGCGGCCTCGTCGTCGAGCAGCCCCCAGTCGTCACCCTGCTCGCCGTCTGCCGTCGAGTCTGGCTTGGCCAGGTCCACGCCGGTCGCGTTCAGCGGCTTCGGCGCGTCCGGGTCCCGCTCAGGGAGCCGCCATTCGCGGCGGATCCACGCCTCGAGCGCCGGGTCGGCCGAGAGTGCGCCGGACGACAGCAGCGAGTTAAGGGACTCGGAGGTGACCTCGCGGCGGGAGCCGATCCCGGACACCACGACGGAAGGCACCGGCTCGTCTGACCCGAAATTCCACTCGACGATCCGAGCCGCGATCTGGCGAGTCGCCACGTCCGCGGTTTCCGTCGCCCAAGCCTCCAGCGCGAGCGTCCAGCTATCGATAAACGACTCTCCGAGCGCGCGCGACCCGGACTGGCTGGTGCCTAGGTCGAGATGCGGCATCAGGGCCGCGCCGGCAATCTCCTGGTTCAGAAACCGGATGAAGCCGAGCGTGTCAGGCAGTTGACCAGCGATCCCCTGAATGACCAGCTCAAAGTCCTGCGGCATCGCCACGCCGGCCACGTCACCGGCACGCGCGGCGGACGCCATACGCTGCGCCTCGGCCATCTGACCGGGGCTCGGGTTCGAGCCGGGCCGGGCCTGCGCGACCGGGATGCCAGCGGCCCAGCGGCGGTGAGCGATCGAGTTCGTGCGCAGCATCTCGCGCTTGAGCAGCCACGCCGGGTAGCTCGCCCGCAGCAGCGAACGGCCTTGCCAGGCGATGCCCTCCCGCTCGCGCGCATGCCAGGCGAGCTGGGAGGCGGGGATCTGCGGCCGGTCATCGCGGTGAACGCCGTCCTGGGTGACGCCGAGCAGCGTCCCGCGCTTCGGATCGACGTGGATCCGGGAGATGGTCCAAGGCATCCGATCTGCGAGAGCGACCAGGTGGGCGGTCCCGTCGACTACCTCCGCCTGAAGCTCGTGCCCGACGTGACCGAACGCCGCCGAGGTTCGCAGCGAGGTCCGCAGATAGTCGTTCCACGACACACCCTGCAGCCGAGCGGCGCCGGCGGGGTCTTGTCCGGCGACGAGTAGGCCCAGACCGTCCGCGACGAGCTTGACGACTTCGGGTCGGCAGCCGCGGCCGTCGACCTGCCACTGCGCGCGCCGGAGCTGAAGCGTCCAGCCGTCGAGGACGGACGACAGACGGCTCTCGTGGCGCATCTGCGCGTACGTCTGGACGCTGAGCGGCCAGGTCAGGTCAGGGATGTACTCGGTCGTGATGTCGTCGAGGATGTCGGCGTACCCGCTGAGCGCGTCGGAGACGTGCCCGCGGAGCCGGGTGGGGGCGCTCATCCGTCCCCCTCATCGGTCAGGTGTTGCGGGCGCGGCCCGAGCCCGTGGCTGCGTCGAGTCGCGCCCGGCTCGCGGGTCAGCGCTGGGTGCGCTGCGGAACGGTCGGCTCGGTCACGTCGGCCGGGGTCTCGCCGTCGGCCGGGAGCGGCTCGGCCGGCTGCTCCGGGTCGGCCGGCGTCTCGGGCTGCGGCTCGAAGCCGTCGTCGGCGCGGCGGGCGTCGTCGCCGAGACGGGTCAGGCTCGCGGACAGCTCGTCGACGGCGGCCTGGATCTCCGGGCTGACCTCGCCGTCGCGGACGGCCTGCTCCAGGCGGGCGACCGCGTTCTGCAGGTTGGTGAACGAGGTGGCCTGCGCGGCGGACACGTCGTTGGTCTGCTCGGCGAGCGCCCTGAGTGCGTCGATGACCGATGCCATGGTGATCTCCTGTCGTTGGCGGTGCTGCTGGATAGCGGAGAGGATCTCGGCGGTGCCGAGCAGGTCGCGGAGCCAGGCGCGCACGGGGCCTCCTACAGCGGTACGGTCGCCAGGTCGAGCGGTGCGCCACCGCCGAGCTCGGGGAACTCGACGCGTTCGGGCGTGCGGTGCATGGTTCGGCTCGACGGCATCGGTGCGGCCTGGGTGACGGCGACGCGGACGGCGTAGGCGAGGCAGTCCACCTGGTCGTCGTTCTTCCCGTTGGGGAACGCCGCGGTCTCAGTTACAAAGGCGTCGGCCCATGCCGCTCCCGATCGGAGCCAGATGCGTCCGCCACTGGACCAGGCGCTCGCTGGCAGTGCCCGCGAGAACTTGTCCTGCTCTGCTTTGAGCGGGGTGATCGGGATCTGCTGCTGGGTGGCTTCGCGGACGAGCGTGGTGCCGAACTGGCTGGCCTCGACGAAGACGGTGTCGACGTTCCACCGCTGGCACATGGCGTGGACGTGGGCGAAGTGGTCGTGTTCGCCGATCTTCGCCCGGAGGAGGTCGAGGAGGATGAGGTCGCCGGAGATGGTGCGGGCCCAGGCGGCGAAGACGGTGTAGTCGGCGCTGGTCTTGGTCGACGCGGCAAGATCGGCGGTGATGAAAATCCACGAATCCCGAAGATCGAATTCGCGGCCGCCAAGGTGCACGCGGTCGCCGTAGAGAGTGAACCAGCGCCAGTGGATGCGCTTGAACAGACCGCCCTCGGCTGGCGACGGCCGCTGCTGGTAGAGCGCGGAGAAGACGTACTCGCCTACGTCGCGACGAACCTTGGCCCAGTCGCGCTTGCCGCGGGCGGACTCCATGGGTTCGCCGATGGCCCGGCCGAGCGGGTCGTCCTCGGAGTCGCAGAGCGCGGGGATGCGGACGATCTCCCACGAGTCGCCTTCGTTGGCGAGGATCTCCTGGATGGTCTCGGACTCATGCCAGAGGGTTTGGATCCACACCAGTTTGGTGGTGGGGCCCATGCGGGGGATGATCGCGCCTCGGTAGGTCGAGGTGACCTTGCCGCGTTTCGTTGCCGACTGCGCTTCCTGAAGATTTTTCGTGGGGTCGTCGACAATGATGTAGTCGCCCGGCCGGCCCGTAATGCCGGACTCGATCCCCGCACAGTAGAGCCCGCCGCGGTGCCCCTCGACCTTCCACCGGCCGGCGGCGCGCGTGTCGGTGCGCAGCCGCAGCCCGAGGTCTTCCATGCCGTCATCGCCGCTGAAGTTCTCGATGGCGTTCTTGACCTCGGCGCCCCACTCGCGGGACTTTTCCGCGTTGTACGAGACGGCGATGATGCGCAGGTCAGGGTTGTTGACGAGCAACCACAGCGGGTTCCAGTACGAGCAGGTCGTGGACTTACCCTCCTGCGGCGAGAGGAATACTGCGAGCCGCCCTTGGCCGGGCTTGTTTGCGAGCCGGACCAGGGCGTCGTTGACGACGTTCAGTGCCGGCGTCCGGACCGTGCCGACGCGTTCGCCGGTGTCGCTGATGCGGGCCGGGTCGAGACTGACGGCCATGTCGAGCGGTGACGCCCACCGCCGCTGCCGGGGCACCATGCGCTGGCGGGCTTCGGCCCAGGCGGCGCGCATGTCGAGGAGCCCGGCGGTCACGGCTCACCTCGCCGTGCTGGGTCAGATACGAGAAATGGCGGCCACGCCGCTTTGGGCATGAACCGCCAACATCGAAATGAACTGTGACACCTGGTCCTGGCTGGTGTCAAGCTGTGTTATCCCGTACCGGTAAGTCGTGTCTCCGCGAGCGTGATGAGGTCTCGGAGGTCGTAGAGCGCGCGCCGGCCTTCGGAGCCTCGCCGTGGGACGCCCTCCGGGTTCGCGGGCGTCTTGCTGCGGCTGATCCACTGGCGGATGCGCTCCTCGGTGACGTCCTGCCCGAACGACTGGGCCAGGTACGTCGCGGCCAGGTCGAGGGTAACGAGCCACTGTGCGGTCACGCGGGCCGCCACTCGTCCCGGTATCCGTCACGATCTGCGTACGGGAGTGCGAGCAGCTGCGCGGCGTACGGGTCGACACGGCCGGTTGCGGCCACGTGCAG